>NZ_JBFUGN010000582.1:0-3931 GCF_056402895.1 Rhizobacter sp. P3_B12
CGGGTGCAGCGCGGGGCGCACCGAATCTCGCCAGGCGATCTCGTGCAGCATCTGCTGCACGCGCGGCGCGAGGCCGGTGTCGGCGGCCACGGCCACCGGCGCGGCGGGCGACGGCCGCGCCGCGCTCGCGAACGCGGGCCAGTAGCGCTCGCGCTGGAACGGATAGGTCGGCAAGGGCACGCGGCGGCCGCCGCGGCCGGCACCGAAGCCCTGCCAGTCGATCTCGACGCCCTGCACGTACAGCGCCGCGAGGCTGTCCAGCATCTGCTCGCTGTCGGGCTTGCCGCGTCGCAGCGACGGCAGCCAGTCGCCGCGCTCCGGCAGGCAGGCACGGCCCAGCCCGAGCAGCGTCGGGTGCGGGCCGATCTCCAGGAACAGCTCGCAGCCGGCATCGGCCAGCGACTGCATCGCCGGCGCAAAGCGCACCGCGGCCATCACGTGCTCGCGCCAGTAGGTCGGGTGGGCGATCTCGTCGCCGATCAAGCGCCCGGTGACGTTGGAGACCAGGTCGATGCGCGGCGCGCTGTAGTGGATCGTCTGCAGCACCTGGCCGAAGGCATCGAGCATCGGCGCCATCAGCGGCGAATGGAACGCGTGCGAGACCTTCAGCCGCGTGACGACCAGGCCGGCCGCCTGCAGCTGCGTGGCGATCGCATCGACCGCCATCGCGAGGCCGGAGATCACGATGTTGTCGGGCCCGTTGACCGCGGCCACCGACACCTCGCGGCGCCACGGCGCCAGCAGGTCGGCGATGCGGGATTCGTTCGCCATCACCGCGAGCATCGCGCCGTTGCGCGGCAGCGCGCCCATCAGGCGGCCGCGTTCGGCGATCAGCCGCAGCGCGTCTTCCAGGCTGAACACGCCGGCGATACAGGCCGCGACGACCTCGCCGACGCTGTGCCCCATCACCGCCTGCGGCTGCACGCCCCACGACATCCACAGCGTCGCAAGCGCGTACTCGACGGCGAACAGCGCCGGCTGCGTGTACTCGGTGTCGTCGAGCGGCGCCCCATCGCGGAACAGCACGTCGAGCAAGGGCATCGGCAGCTGCAGCCCCGCGGCGCAGCGCTCCAGCGCCGTGCGGAACACCGGTTCGCTGTCGTACAGCCCGCGCGCCATGCCGATCGATTGAGAGCCCTGGCCGGTGAACAGGAACGCGAGCTTCGGCGGCCGCGCCGGCGCGGTGCCGGCGAACACGCCCGCGACCTCCTCGCCGGACAACCAGGCCGACAGGCGCTGCCGCGCGTCGGCCGGCGTCGCAGCACTCACCGCGAGCCGCTGCGCAAAACGCGCCCGGCCGGTGCTCGCGCTGAAAGCGAGGTCGGCCAACGGCGCGCCATCGGCGAGCAACGGCAGGTGTTGCTGCACCAGTTCGCGCAGCGCCGCCGGTTGCCGCGCCGACAGCGTCAGCAGTTGCAGCGGCCGCGGGTTCACCGCCACCGGCGCCACCTCGGGCGCCTGTGCCATCACCAGGTGCACATTGGTGCCGCTGAAGCCGAACGAGCTGACGCCGCCGATGCGTTGCGCCTGAGTCGGCCACGGCCCGAGCGCCGTCGGCACGCGCACCGGCAGCTCGTCCCACGGAATGAACGGGTTCGGCTGCTGCAGGTGGATCTGCCCCGGCACCTGCGCCTGCTGCAGCGCCATCGCCATCTTGATCACCGCGGCAACGCCGGCCGCGGCCTCCAGGTGGCCGACGTTCGCCTTCACCGAACCGAGCAGCAGCGGCGCACCGGCCGCGCGGCCTTCGCCCATCACCGCGCCCAATGCCTGCACCTCGATCGGGTCGCCGAGCGAGGTGCCGGTGCCGTGCGCCTCGACGACGCCGACCTCGGCCGGCAGCACGCGCGCATCGGCCAGCGCGTCGCGCAGCACCGCCTCCTGCGCCGGGCCGTTCGGCGCGGTCAGCCCGTTGCTGCGGCCGTCCTGGTTGGCGGCCGAGCCGCGGATCAGCGCGATCACCGTGTCGCCATCGGCCTGCGCATCGGCCAGCCGCTTCAGCACCAGCAGCCCGCAGCCCTCGCCACGCACGAAGCCGTCGGCGCGCGCATCGAAGGCCTTGCAGCGGCCGTCCGGCGCCATCATGTGCGAGCGCGACAGCGCGACCGTGATCTCCGGGCTCAGCACCAGGTTGACGCCGCCCGCCAGCGCCTGGTCGCATTCGCCGCGGCGCAGGCTGTGCACCGCCTGGTGGATCGCGACCATCGACGACGAGCAGGCGGTGTCGACCGAGACGCTGGGCCCGCGCGCACCGAGCACGTACGAGAGCCGGCCCGACGCGATGCTGTGCGCGATGCCCGACGCGGTGTAGGCGTCGTAGCTGTCGACGCCGCCCTGGCGCAGCAGCTGCCAGTAGTCGCCGGCCGACATCCCGACGAACACGCCGGTGCGGCTGCCTGCGACGCGTTCGGGATTGATGCCGGCGTGTTCCAGCGCCTGCCAGGCCACCTCGAGCAGCAGGCGCTGCTGCGGGTCCATGCTGAGCGCCTCGCGCGGCGAGACGCCGAAGAAGTGCGCGTCGAAACCGTCGACCGGGCCGACGAAGCCGCCGAAGCGGGTGTTCATCGTGCCGGGGTGGTCGGGATCGGCGTCGTACCAGTCGTCGATGGCCCAGCGTTCGGCGGGCACCTCGGTGATGGCGTCGACGCCGTCGCGCAGCAGCGCCCAGAATTTCTCCGGCGTGTCAGCGCCGCCGGGGAAGCGGCAGCCGATGCCGACGATCGCGATCGGCTGGTGCGCGGCCCCTTCGAGTTCCTGCACGCGCTGCTGGAGCTCGTCGGCCAGCAACGCGAGGCGCTTCGGCGAGAAATGGCTGATGCGTTCCAGGAAGTCGGACATTCAGGGCCTCTTCAATTTCTTGGCGAACATCGCCTCGACTTCTTCGTCGCTCATCTCGTCGAGCGCACCGACCGCGTCGACCGGCTTGGCCACCGCCACGGGCGCAACGGGCACCACCAACTCTTCGAGGTAGGCCGCCAGCGCCTCCAGCGTCGGGTGGTCGAACACCAGCGTGGCCGGCAGGCTGCGCGCCAGTCCGAGCCCGGTGCCGAGCCGGTTGCGCAGCTCCACCGCCATCAGCGAATCGAGCCCCAGTTCGTTGAGCGGCTGGCGCGGGTCGATCGCCTGGGCGCTCGGCGCATCGACGACGCGCGCGACGTGCTCGGCCACGAAGCCCAGCAGCCGCTCGCGGCGGCGCTGCGGCGTGGCCTGCTTCAACTCGTCGATCAGCGCCGCGCCGGCCGCCACCGCGGGCTTCGCGTCGGCGTGCTTCGCGCCGGGCTTCACCGCGCCCTTCGCGTGCTCGGTGAAATGCGCGACGAAGCGGCCATGCGCATCGCCACCCGCGAGGAAGCGCTCCCAGCGCACCGGGAACACGCCCGCATGGGCGGCTTCGGCGCGCATCAGCTTCTCCAGCAGTTCGAGCCCGTGCGTCGGCGTGATCACGTCGATGCCGCGCGCTGCCACACGCTGGTCCACCTGGCGATCGGCCGCGGCGCCGACCTCGCTCCAGGCGCCCCAGCTGATGCTCAGGCCCGGCAGCCCAAGCGCGCGCCGGTGCGCCGCCAGCGCGTCCATGAACGCGTTCGCCGCCGCATGGTTCGCCTGGCCGCGCGAGCCCAGCACCGAGGCCATCGACGAATACAACACGAAGAAATCCAGCGGCTCGCCGCGCGTCAGCACATGCAGCGCCCAGCTGCCGTCGAGCTTGGGCCCGAGCGGGCGCACGAAGCGCGGCCAGTCCTGCTGCAGCAGCGCGCCGTCTTCGAGCACGCCGGCCGAATGGATCACGCCGCGCAACGGCTGCCCGCCCTGCGCGATGCCGCCCAGCACGCGGGCGACCTCGTCGGCGCGCGACATGTCGGCCTGCACCGCCTGCACCTGCGCGCCCTGCGCCCGCATCGCGTCGAGCGTGGCCTGCGCCGCCGGCGAC
>NZ_JBFUGN010000583.1:0-3924 GCF_056402895.1 Rhizobacter sp. P3_B12
ACCTGGCGCTGGTGTGGCTGATCCTCGCGAGCGTGGCCGTGGTCATGCTCGACAGCTTCGCGTCGCTGCACGCGCGCTGGGGCGAGGTCTTGTCGGCGCTCGAATGGGTGTTCACGGTGCTGTTCAGCCTCGAGTACCTGGCGCGGCTCGCCTGCGTGCAGCGGCCCGGGCGCTATGCCGGCAGCGTGTTCGGCATCATCGACCTGCTGGCGGTGCTGCCGACCTGGGCCGCGCTGGTGGTGCCCGGCCTGCATGCGCTGATCGACGTGCGGGCGCTGCGCCTGCTGCGGCTGTTCCGCATCCTGAAGCTGGCTGCCTACATCGCCGAGTACCGCGCGCTCGGCGAGGCGCTGATGGCCAGCCGCCGCAAGATCCTGGTGTTCCTGAGCTTCGTGCTGCTGGTCACGGTGGTGATGGGCAGCCTGATGTATGCGGTCGAGGGGCCCGGCAACGGCTTCGACAACATCCCGGTGTCGATCTACTGGGCGATCTCGACGATGACCACCGTCGGCTTCGGCGACATCACGCCGAAGACCGGGCTCGGCCGCTTCATCGCGTCGTTCATGATGCTGGTCGGCTGGGGCACGCTCGCGGTGCCGACCGGCATCGTCAGCGCCGAGTTCACCGCGCTGCGCTTCAGGGGGCAGCCCACGCCGCCGACCACCCGCACCTGCCCGGCCTGCCTGACCGAGGGCCATGCCACCGGAGCGCGCTACTGCAGCGATTGCGGTGCGGCGCTGCCCGGCGTTCGATCCTGAGCGCTCAGAAGAACGCCCGCGCATAGTTGATCGGCGCATGGTCCGCCAGGTCGCGCAGCAGCACCGCGCCGGGCTTGCCGGCGTGCTCGCCGAAGTAGGCGGTGCGGGCGCGCATGCGGTCGTCGTCGACCCGTGCCGCATCGGGCCGCTCGACCAGCTCGCCGGCGCTCGTGATGTAGCTGGCCGGCGTCACGTGCGTGTAGGTGCGCAGGCTCGGCGGCAGGTCGGTGACCAGATCGCAGCAGTTGACCAGCCGGATGCGCTGCGGATTGCGCAGCCCTGCCGCAAACACCGCATCGCCGACACGCGGGGAGCCGAGCGTGACCAGCGTTCCCTCGTGCCACACCGAGGCGGCCAGCGTCGCGAGCGCCGCGCCCAGGCTGTGGCCGGTCAGCAGCAGCCCGTTGCGCGGTTTCGCATCGCCATCCAGCCAGTGGCCGATGCGCGGCAGCAAGGTGCGCGCCGCGCCGGCAAAGCCCACATGCACCCGCCCGCTCGCCTCGGGCCACGGCGTCGTCAGTGCATTCAGGTCGTTCGCGAGGTCCACCAGTTCGTCGGGCTGCGTGCCGCGGAAGGCCACCAGCACCAGTCCGTCGGATGGCCGCAGCGCCCCGAAGGCCTGCGAGCCGCTGCCCGCATCGGCGAACAGCCGCGGCGCATCGAAGCCGGCCCGCGCCAGCGCAGCGGCCAGCCGCTCGGCCTCGGTCTTCGAGCCCTCGGCACGCACGTAGGCCAGGCGCGCGGCCTCGGTGGCCAGTTGCAGCAGGGTCGGCTGCGCATCGGGCGTGAACAGCGTGGGCGCCCGCTCGGGCGAGTACAGGGCGGTGCGGCGGGGGTCGTAGGCGATCACGGGGCGCGGCAGAAGCAGGGAGACGCGCATTCTGCGGGCCACGCGGGCCGATGCCCGTACCTGCCTTGCGATGGGCGCGCAAAACCTGAGTTCTGTACGGTGGCAAATCGCAGCGCAGATGACAGGCCCGCCGTTTGCCGCTCAACTGCGCGACTCAGACCCTTCCCGTGTTCAACACCAGAGAGGACAACCCGATGGCCCAAGACAAGCCCCGCCAGACCGCGAGCGACTTCGATCCCGAGGTGCTGCGCCTGTTCGACAAGTACGTGCACGGCCAGATCGACCGCCGCGGCTTCCTCGACGGCGCCCGCAAGTACGCCGTCGGCGGCCTCACCGCCGTCGGCCTGCTCGAGGCGCTGAGCCCGAAATTCGCCGCCGCCGAGCAGGTGCCGAAGACCGACCCGCGCATCGCGGCCGAATCGGTCGAGATCCCGTCGCCGCTCGGCTACGGCAAGGTGCGCGGCTACCTGGTGAAGCCGGCGCGCGTCTCCGGCAAGCTGCCGCTGGTGCTGGTGGTGCACGAGAACCGCGGCCTGAACCCGCACATCGAGGAGATCACGCGCCGCCTCGCGCTCGAGAACTTCATCGCGTTCGCCCCCGACGCGCTGTTCCCGCTCGGCGGCTACCCCGGCGACGAGGACAAGGCCCGCGAGCTGTTCGGCAAGCTCGACCAGGCCAAGACGCAGGAGGATTTCATTGCCGCCGCCAACTTCCTGCGCGCCCACCCGCTGGGCAACGGCAAGCTCGGCGCGGTCGGCTTCTGCTACGGCGGCGGCGTCGTCAACCTGCTGGCCACGCGCGTGCCCGAGCTGGCGGCCGGCGTGCCGTTCTACGGCAACGCGCCGGCGCTCGACAAGGTGGCCGGCATCAAGGCGCCGCTGCTGCTGTTCTTCGCCGACAACGACGAGCGCATCAATGCCGCCTGGCCGCCGTACGAGGCCGCGCTGAAGGCCGCCAAGGTGAAGTTCGACGCCTACAAGTACCCCGGCACCCAGCACGGCTTCAACAACGACACCACGCCGCGCTACGACGACGCGGCCGCGAAACAGGCCTGGACGCGCACGATCGCGTTCTTCAACACCCAGCTGCGCACTGCGGGATGATCCTCGGGGGGCGCGCCCGGCGGCGTGGCTACACTGCGCAGCTTCGCCCAGCCTCGCGCCTCTCAAAGTGTCGGATCGTCTCGCAGTCCTCCCGCAGTACCTTCTCCCCAAGCAAGCGCTGACGCTGCTGGCCGGCCGCATCGCGTCGGCCCGCGGGGGCGCCTCGACCACGCGGCTGATCCGCTGGTTCGTCAAGCGCTACGGCGTCGACATGGCCGAGGCCGCCAACCCCGACATCGCCGCCTACCCGAGCTTCAACGAGTTCTTCACGCGCGCGCTGAAGCCCGGTGCACGGCCGCTCGCGCAGGCCGACCTGATCTGCCCGGTGGACGGCGCGATCAGCCAGTTCGGCCGCATCGAGCACGACCAGATCTTCCAGGCCAAGGGCCACCGCTACAGCACGACGGCGATGGTCGGCGGCGATGCGGCCCTCGCGGGTCAGTTCGACGGCGGCCACTTCGCGACGCTCTACCTGAGCCCGCGCGACTACCACCGCATCCACATGCCCTGCGACGGCCGGCTGCGCCGCATGATCCACGTGCCGGGCGCGCTGTTCTCGGTCAACCCGACCACCGCGCGCGGCGTGCCGGGGCTGTTCGCGCGCAACGAGCGCGTGGTGTGCGTGTTCGACGGCCCGCGCGGGCCGTTCGTGCTGGCGCTGGTCGGCGCCACCATCGTCGGCAGCATGGCGACGGTGTGGCATGGCGTGGTCAACCCGCCGCGCAGCGGCACGCTGCGCGAATGGCGCTACGACGACGATGCACCACCGGTCACGCTGAAGCAGGGTGACGAGATGGGGCGCTTCCTGCTCGGCTCGACGGTCGTGATGCTGTTCCCGGCCGGGCCGCTGGCCTTCAACCCGGCCTGGGAGCCGGCACTGCCGATCCGCCTCGGCGAGGCGATGGCCTCACTTCAGTCCGCCTGACAGGAACGCGCGCAGCCGCTCGCTGCGCGGCCTCGCCAGCACCTCGCGGGGGTCGCCCTCCTCCTCGACGACGCCCTGGTGCAGGAACATCACGCGCCGCGACACCTCGGCCGCGAACGCCATCTCGTGGGTGACGACGATCATCGTGCGCCCCTCGCCGGCCAGCTCGCGCATCACCTTCAGCACCTCGCCGACGAGTTCCGGGTCGAGCGCCGAGGTCGGCTCGTCGAACAGCATCACCTGCGGCTCCATCGCGAGCGCCCGCGCGATCGCGACGCGCTGCTGCTC
>NZ_JBFUGN010000584.1:0-3920 GCF_056402895.1 Rhizobacter sp. P3_B12
ACCTCGGGCTGACCGGCCTGTTCGTGCCCGAGGCGCACGGCGGCATGGGCTTCGGCCCGACCGACGCGATGGTGGTGATGGAGGAACTGGGCCGCGGCCTGGTGCTGGAGCCCTATGCGCAGGGCGCGCTGATGGCTGGCGGCGTGCTGTCGGCCTGCGCGCCGCAGCCGGCGGTCGACGGCTGGCTCGCGAAGATCGCCGGCGGCGATGCGCTGGTGGTGCTGGCGCACCAGGAGCGCGGGGCGCGTTTCAAGCTGGCGCATGTCGAGACCGCAGCGAAGGCGGCCGGCAGCGCGTGGACGCTCAACGGCGCGAAGAGCCTCGTGCCGGCCGGCGATCTGGCCGATGCGTTCATCGTGCCGGCCCGCGTGTCGGGTGCGGTCGACGATCCGGCGGGCATCGCGCTGTTCCTGGTCGAGCGCCGTGCCGCCGGCGTGAAGACGCGCGGCTACGGCACCGCCGATGGTGCGCGCGCGGCCGAGGTCACGCTGGCCGATGCGCCGGCCACGCTGCTGGTGGCCGCCGGCGAGGGCCATGGCGCGCTGGAACACGCGGTCGACATCGGCATCGCCGCGCTCTGCGCCGAGGCGGTCGGCGCGATGGACCAGCTGGTGGCGGTGACCGTCGAGTACATGAACACGCGCAAGCAGTTCGGCGTCGCGATCGCGAGCTTCCAGGCGCTGCGCCACCGCATCGCCGACGTGAAGATGCAGCTCGAGCTGGCACGCTCGATGAGCTACTTCGCGACGCTGAAGATGAACGAGCCGGCCGGGGCGCGGCGGCGCGCGCTGGCGCAGGCCAAGTACCAGCTCGGCGTCTCGATGCGTTTCGTCGGCCAGCAGTGCATCCAGCTGCACGGCGGCATCGGCGTGACCGACGAGTACATCGCTGGCCACTACTTCAAGCGGCTGACGGTGATGGAGCTGAGCTTCGGCGACACGCTGCACCAGTTGGGCGAAGTGTCCGATCGCATGCAGGACACGGCCGGCGTCTTCGCCTAGGGCACGACGCGGCCGAACAGATCCATCGGGTGGCTGTCGTCGGCGCCGACCGCCCCGATGGCCGTGCCGGCGCCATCGGCGGGGTTGCCCGCATTGATGAGCGGGCTGCCGGCGGCGGGCCGGTAGATCTGCCGGTAGCGAGACAGGACCTGCCCTGTCGTGTACAGGCCCAGCCAGACGCAGCCCTTCGACACCCGGTACGGCACCTCGGCCTGGCCTGAGAGTCTGGGGTTCGCCTGCACGTCGTGCACCCCCGCCGGGTTCTGCACCATGCCCGGCAGATAGCGCGCCGAATTCGGCGCCAGCGGATTGAACCAGCCGTTGTAGTCTGCCGAGATCACCCGCGGGCTGGCCACGGCGCCGCTGTCGGTCGATACCAGGGCCTTGCCGAAACTGGCTGGCACCTCGCTGAACGCGGTGAACAGGTTGTTGCGGATGGAGGTGAACACCGAGCCCGCGCCGATGTTGAACACCGGCGCGTCGTAGGCACCGGCCGAACCACCGGCATCGAAGCTGTTGTTGTGGATGTCGAGGCCGCTCTCTCCGCCGTAGACCATGATGGCGCCGTCGTATTGGGTGTTGGTGCCGCTGGCATGCGCGAAGACGTTGTGGTGAATCCGGGTGCCGCTCGCCGAGCCGCGCCAGAAATTGTGCCCGCTGTCGATGGCCAGGTTGTAGCGGAACTCGCCGCCGAAATTCTGGATCGGCCACGAGCCGCCATGCACCACGTTGTGCTCGGCCAGCTCGTTGCCGGAGCTGCCTTGCAACCAGAGATTGAAGCCCTGGCTGAACCCGCCGTGGTAGTCGTGCAGCAGGTAGTTGCCTTGCACGATGTCGTTCGACGAGTCGTAGAGCTGCAGCACCGCCCTCACCCCCATCAGGACATTGCCCTGCCCTGCAAGCAGGCCACCGATCTGCCAGCCGTTGCCACTCACGCGCAGCATGCCGCCACCGACGCGGTTGCCCTGCAAGACCTTGCCGCCGGACGTGTTGCCGGCGAGCTCGAGGACGACCGGCACCGACGGGTCGCTCGAAACATAGGTGATCAGGTTGTTGGCGCGAAGCTCGTTGTTCTTCACCGTCATCGTGCCACTGCCCTGGGCGCTGAAGCGCATCGCCCCGGTGGCCTCGAAGACCGAGTCTTGAATCGCCACCGAGCCCGTGGTCGCGATGTCGATGCCCAGGGCACTGAAGCGGCCCAGCCCGCTGACATGCGCATTCTGGATGTGCACGCGGCCCGAGTAGCCCGCGCCGGCAAGCACCTTGAAGCCATTGCCGATGACGGTCTTGTCCGTCCAGTCGAGGTCGGCCGAGCCGCTCAGCACCAGGTCTTGCGTGAGCGTGACCGTGACGCCGTGCACGGGCGGGGCATCGATGTGAATGGTGATGGGGGTCGGCCCGTCGACCTGCCTGCCGCCGGCGCCGGTGGCCGGGTCGTACGGCACATGGCCGACGGTCAGCACATGCTCGCCCTGCGGGAGGCCGGCGGGCAGGCGCAGCTCCCAGAGGTTGAAATCGGTGGCACTCGGCAAGGCCACGCCGACCAGTTGCCCATCGACATAGAAGTTCTCCCGGGTTCCGGGGCAGACGTAGGGCGGGTGCCCGGGTGGGCACAGGTAGGCATTCGGATCTCGCGCATCGGCAAGGATGCGCAGCGGCGCGCCGGCCGTGAAGTGCATGTGCGGCGCGGGGCTCTTGATGCGTGTCGCGCTGGCTCCGCTCTCGTTCCAGATCGGCTCGATGGGGTCGGAGAAGCAGGCCTCCGCGGGTGCGGGTGCGGGTGCGGGTGCGGGTGCGGGCGCCGGTGCAGGCGCGCCGATCGGTGGTGATGTCGATGGCGCGGGCGCGGGCGCGTCATCCGATGCGCCGCTGCCGCATGCGCTCAGCAACAGCACGGCGGCGAACAGCCCGCTCAGCGTCGGTATCGTTCCGCGAAGGCCTCGCATGACTCAGTTGGCCAGCCGGGGCGGTGCCTGCACGGTCGTCGGCAACGCCCCGCTGAAGGTGACGCTGCCTGCCTGGTTGCGGATCTCCAGCGTGCCACCGGTGCCGTCGGTGCTGAAGCGCGCGGTCGCCACGCTGCCGTTGGCCAGCGTGATCTGTGCGCCGGTCTGGCCGGCCGCGTCGGAGCGGGTCGCCGCAGTGAAGGCATGGTCCGCGCCCAGCACGTTGAGAAACACCGACGCGTTGCCGTTCGAATCGGCCACGTCGACGCGCGAGCCGGCATTCATGTCGTCATCGACCGTGGGCCACGAGATTGCCTGCGAGGCGAGCCCGGTGGGAGCGAGGCGCACCACGTCGAGCTGGTTGCTGCCGCTCATCGCCGTGATGCGGTCGCCCGAGAGCGTGGGCGTGCCCGGCAGATTCAGCGTCCAGATGCGGCTGATGCCGCTGCCGGTGGTCTGCACGCGGTCGAGGATCACGAGCGTGGCGGGCTTGATGAACAGAAACTCGCGCTCCACCTTCGCCACCACCGCCTTGCCGCCGTACATCGGTGTGACCCGCGCCAGGCCATAGGCGTAGACGGGCGTGTCGGCCAGGGCCTGCATCGCGCAGCTGGCGTTGTAGGTCTGCTCCACCAGCTTGCCGTTCTGCTCGATGCGCACCAGGTTGTGCGGCGTCTCGTACTGGGCCAGGCCCGAGTGCGAATCGATGTTTTCATCGAAGGCGAGCCAATTGCCCTTGAACATCACGAAGCTGCCCTGGTCGTGGTGGGCATGGCTCTCGGTGTAGGGGCCGCAGATCAGGTTGGCATAGGTGGCATCGCCGGCCCAGGCCGAACGCATCGAGAACTGGCCGGTGCCGCTGCCCCAGTGGGCGGTGGGCAGGCGGCTCAGCGGCTGTGCGGCGATGTCGGATTGGTCGTACAGGTAGTCGACCCAGTACTCGAAGGCATTCGCCATGCGCGGTACCGACGAC
>NZ_JBFUGN010000585.1:0-3916 GCF_056402895.1 Rhizobacter sp. P3_B12
ACTCAGCATCGTCGCCATGTTCGGGCGGATCATCCCCGCGCCCTTGCTGATGCCGGTCACCGTGACCGTCTTGCCGCCGATGCGCAGCTGGCGCGACACCGCCTTCGGCAGCGTGTCGGTCGTCATGATGGCCTCGGCCGCGACACCCCAGTTGTCTTCCTTCAGGTCGGCCAGCGCCGCCGGCAGGCCGGCCTCGATGCGATCGTTCGGCAGCGGCTCCATGATCACGCCGGTCGAGAACGGCAGCACCTGCTCCGGCGCCAGCTCCAGGTGGCGCGCCAGCGCCACGCAGGTCGAGAACGCGCGCACCAGGCCGTCTTCGCCGGTGCCGGCATTCGCGTTGCCGGTGTTGATCACGATCGCGCGCGGGCCGGTGCCGCTCGCCAGGTGCTTGCGGCACAGCTGCACCGGCGCGGCACAGAAACGGTTGCTCGTGAAGACCCCCGCCACCTGCGAGCCCTCGGCCAGCGTGATCACGCTCAGGTCGCGGCGGTTGGCCTTGCGCACGCCGGCCATCGCGATGCCGAGCTTGACGCCGGGAACGGGGTGYAGGGTCTTCGGATCGGGGGCGCTCAGGTTGACGGGCATGGCGGTCTCTCAGTCGGGCAGCAAGGATGGGAAGGCATTGTAGAAAGAGGCGATGTCATCATGAAGTCGCGCCAGCACGACCTGGTCGCTGAACCCGCCGCGCTCGTCGCGCTCGTACGCGCGCAGCACGCCCTCGCGCTTCATGCCCAGGCGCTCGGCCAGCGCGATCGAGCGGTGGTTGCGTGCATCGCACCAGGCCTCGACGCGCATCACGCCCAGCTCGAACGCCAGTTGCACCAGCGCCGCGCCGGCCTCGTGCATCAAGCCGCGCCCAGCCTGCCGCGAATCGGCCACGTAGCCGATCTGGCAGCGCGGCACCTCGAAATCGAAGCTGTGCAGGTCGAGGTTGCCGACGAAGGCGCCGGTGGCGCGGTCGAACGCGAAGTAGATCAGGCACTCGCCGGCCGCCACCCGCTCGGCATTGCGCCGGCAGAAGCGCTCGGCCGTCGCCGCGGTGAACGCCACCTGGCCCCACGCGATGAAGCGCAACTCGCCCAGCGAGGCATTCACGCTCTCCATCACGACAGCCGCGTGCGACTCGCGCGGATGCTCCAGCCGCAGCCGCGGCGTGAACAGCTCTTTCGGCGCGCCCTGCAGCGTGCTTTCATCCATCGACGGAATCCCCAAAACAGGAACGGAGCCCGAAGGCTCCGTCGTTTGCTGCGTCAGGTCAAGTCAGGCCAATTTGCCGTGGCACTGCTTGTACTTCTTGCCGCTGCCGCACGGACAAGCATCGTTGCGGCCGACCGGCGGGAAGCCGCTTGCCAGCCGGGCGAGCGCTGCGGCGTCCGGGTCCTGCGACACGCTGCCATCCTCGTTCGGGTGCGTGTAGGTCACGTTGCTGATGGCCTCGGCACGCTCCTCGATCGCCTCGGCGGCCTGCGCCACCTGCTCCTGCGTCTGCACGCGCACCGTCATCAGGATGCGGGTCACGTCCATCTTGACGACGTCGAGCAGCTGGCTGAACAGCTCGAAGGCCTCGCGCTTGTACTCCTGCTTCGGGTTCTTCTGCGCATAGCCGCGCAGGTGGATGCCCTGGCGCAGGTAGTCCAGCGCCGCCAGGTGCTCGCGCCAGTGCTGGTCGATCTGCTGCAGCAGGATCATCCGCTCGAACGGCAGGAACTGCTCGGCACCGACGATCGCGAGCTTGGCCGCGAACGCCTCGTGGCCGGCCTTCACCACCATCTCGACGATCTCGTCGTCGGTGATCGCCTGGCTCTTCTCGACGTGCGCCTTCACCGGCACCTCGAGCTGCCATTCGTCGCGCAGCGTCTTCTCGAGCGCATCCAGGTCCCACTGCTCCTCGACGCTCTCGGCCGGCACATAGGTGCGCACCACGTCGGTCAGCGTGCTCTCGCGCAGGCTCGACACCTGGGCTTCGAGCTGCGGCGCCTCGAGGATGTCGTTGCGCTGCTGGTAGATCACCTTGCGCTGGTCGTTCGACACGTCGTCGTACTCGAGCAGCTGCTTGCGCACGTCGAAGTTGCGCGCCTCGACCTTGCGCTGCGCGCTCTCGATGCTGCGCGTGACGATGCCAGCTTCGATCGCCTCGCCCTCGGGCATCTTCAGCCGGTCCATGATCGCGCGCACGCGGTCGCCGGCGAAGATGCGCATCAGCGGGTCTTCGAGCGACAGGTAGAAGCGCGACGAGCCCGGGTCGCCCTGGCGGCCCGAACGGCCGCGCAGCTGGTTGTCGATGCGCCGCGATTCATGCCGCTCGGTCGCGATGATGCGCAGGCCGCCGGCCGCCTTCACCTGGTCGTGCAGGCCCTGCCATTCGCTCTTCAGCGTCTCCGAGCGCGCGAGCTTGTCGGCTTCGACGATGCCGTCGTCGGCCTCGATCAGCTGGATCTGCTTCTCGACGTTGCCGCCCAGCACGATGTCGGTGCCGCGGCCGGCCATGTTGGTCGCGATCGTGATCACGCCCGGGCGCCCGGCCTGCGCGACGATCTCGGCTTCCTTCGCGTGCTGCTTGGCGTTCAGCACCTGGTGCGGCAGCTGCGCCTTCTGCAGCAGCGTGGAGATCAGCTCCGAGTTCTCGATCGAGGTCGTGCCCACCAGCACCGGCTGGCCGCGCTTGACGCAGTCGCGGATGTCGTCGATGACGGCGTTGAACTTCTCCTTGTTGGTCTTGTAGACCAGGTCGAGCTCGTCCTTGCGCACCGTCGGCCGGTTCGGCGGGACGATCACCGTCTCCAGGTTGTAGATCTCCTGGAACTCGTAGGCCTCGGTGTCGGCCGTGCCGGTCATGCCGCCCAGCTTGCCGTACATGCGGAAGTAGTTCTGGAAGGTGATCGACGCGAGCGTCTGGTTCTCGCTCTGGATGTCGACGCCTTCCTTGGCCTCGACCGCCTGGTGCAGGCCGTCGGACCAGCGGCGGCCCGTCATCAGCCGGCCGGTGAACTCGTCGACGATGATCACCTCGCCGTCCTGCACCACGTAGTGCTGGTCGCGGTTGTACAGGTGGCGTGCGCGCAGCGCGGCGTACACGTGGTGCATCAGCGTGATGTTCTGCGGGTCGTACAGGCTCGCGCCCTCGACCAGCAGGCCGGCCTCGCGCAGGATGCGCTCGGCGTTCTCGTGGCCGTCTTCGGTCAGGAAGACCTGGTGGGTCTTCTCGTCGACGGTGAAGTCGCCCGGCTCGATCACGCCTTCGCCGGTGCGCAGGTCGAGCTCGCCGATCTGCTTCTTCATCTGCGGCACGACGGCGTTGATGCGCACGTAGAGCTCGGTGTGGTCTTCGGCCTGGCCGCTGATGATCAGCGGCGTGCGCGCCTCGTCGATCAGGATCGAATCCACCTCGTCGACGATCGCGTAGGCCAGGCCGCGCTGCACGCGGTCGGCCGTCTCGTAGACCATGTTGTCGCGCAGGTAGTCGAAGCCGTACTCGTTGTTGGTGCCGTAGGTGACGTCGGCGGCGTAGGCGGCCTGCTTCTCCTCGCGCGGCATCTGCGGCAGGTTGATGCCCACCGTCAGGCCGAGGAAGTTGTACAGCCGGCCCATCCATTCGGCATCGCGCCGGGCCAGGTAGTCGTTGACCGTCACCAGGTGCACGCCCTTGCCGGCCAGCGCATTCAGGTAGACCGGCAGCGTCGCCATCAGCGTCTTGCCTTCGCCGGTGCGCATTTCGGCGATCTTGCCGTTGTGCAGCGACATGCCGCCGATCAGCTGCACGTCGAAGTGGCGCATCTTCAGCACCCGCTTGCCGCCTTCGCGCACGACCGCGAAGGCCTCGGGCAGCAGCGCATCGAGCGACTCGCCCTTGGCGTGGCGTTCCTTGAACTCGACCGTCTTGGCCTTCAGCGCCTCGTCGCTGAGCGTCTCGAAC
>NZ_JBFUGN010000586.1:0-3911 GCF_056402895.1 Rhizobacter sp. P3_B12
GCCGTGGCCTCCAGCGCCTCGGCGCCGCGCGCGGTGATCACCACGTTGACGCCCTCGCGCACCAGCGCCTGCGCGCAACCCTTGCCCAGGCCCTTGCTGGCGGCACACACCAGCGCCCACTTGCCTTCGATCCCGAGATCCATCTGAGAGTCCTTTCGACGCCGAGTGGCGAATCGTCGGGATTCTCGGCGAACTCGCTATTTCAGCGCTTCGACACGGTCGTAGAGCTCCTTGCTCCACGGCGCATCAGGCGCCGTCACCGCCTTCTGCACCGCCTGCATGAACGGCTTGCGGTCGACCTTGACGATCGTGCGCCCGGCCTTCTCGAAATCAGCCACCATGCGATTCTCCGATTCGAGGATGTCGTTGCTCGCGCGCGTGGAGGCCTCCCACAGCACCTGCTCGAACAGCTTGCGGTCGTCGGCCGGCAGCTTGCCCCAGGCCGATCCCGACACGATGGTCAGCAGCGACTCGGTGATGTGCCCGGTCAGCATCGTGTACTTCTGCACTTCGTAGAACTTCTTGGCCTCGATGGTCGGCAGCGGGTTCTCCTGTGCATCGACCGTGCCGTTCTGCAGCGCAAGGTACACCTCGGCAAAGGCGATCGGCGTCGGGTTCGCGCCGACCGCGCGCGGGAACATCATGTACAGCGGTGCATCGGGCACGCGCAGCTTCATGCCCTTCATGTCCTCCGGCTTCAGCACCTGCTTGTTGGCCGTCAGGTGGCGCTGGCCGTAGTAGGTGTAGCCGACGATGTGGTTGCCGCCGCTCTTGCTCTCATACCCCGCGGCCAGCTCCTTGAAGACCGCGCTGTTGCGAAAGCTCTGCCAGTGTGCGTAGTCGCGAAAGATGAACGGCGCCGACGCGATCGACAGCGGCGGGTACGCCCGCCCGGCGAACGCCATGCCGGTGTAGATGATGTCCACCGTGCCCAGCGTCAGGCCCTGGTTGATCTCGGTCTCCTTGCCCAGCGTCGACGCCGGGAACACGTCGATCAGGTACTTGCCGTTGCTGCGCTTCTTGATCTCGTCGGCGGCCCACAGCGCCTGCTTGTGGTACGGCTCGCTGGTCTCGTAGACATGCGCCAGCTTCAGCTTGGTCTGCGCGAGCCCGGCGGTGCTGCACAGCGCGAGCACCGCCACCGCGGCGAGCTGCTTGAAGGAAGAGATCTGGAACATCGTCGTCTCCTACGGCTTGTTGAGGTTCAGCTTCGGGATCAGCACCTTGAAGGTCTCATGGTCGCGTGCGACCACCTGCTTGAAGGCTGCCGCATCGGCATACGCGTAGCCGAGGTTCAGCTTGTCCATCGCCTCGTGCAGGCTGGGCTCGGCGGCGGTCTTCTGCGTCGCGGCGCGCAGCACGTCGACCACGTCCTGCGGCGTGCCCTTGGCCACGCCCAGCCCGCGCCAGGTGCCGATGCTCAGGTCGACGCCGCGTTCCTTCAGCGTCGGCACCTTCTCGAAGCCCTTCACGCGCTGGTCGGCCATCACCGCCAGCGTCTTCAGCTTGCCGGCCTGCACATAGGTGGACACCTCCGCCGGGCTGACCGACACCGCGTCGATCTGCGAGCCCATCAGCGCCAGCACCGCCGGCCCCGCGCCCTGGTACGGCACGTGCAGGAACTTCGCGCCGGTGCGGTCTTCGAGCGCCGCCGCGGCCAGGTGCCAGATCGAGCCGACACCCGAGTTGCCCACCTTCAGGTCGCCCTTCTTCGCGGCGGCGATGAACTCCTCGTAGGTGTTCCACGGCGCATCGGCACGCACCGTGATCGCGGCCGGGTCGGCGTTCAGCTGCGCGATCGGGATGAAATCCTCGTGCGTGAACTTCGCGAGGCCCAGGTGCGGCAGCGTCGCGATCTCGACCGTCATCACCGCGATCGTGTAGCCGTCGGGCTTGCTGTTGATCACGTAGCTCCAGCCGATCGCACCGCTCGCGCCCGGCTTGTTGCTGACGTACATCGAGGCCGGCAGGTGCTTGCGCGAGGCCTCGGCGAAGGCGCGCGCGAGCGCATCGGTCCCACCGCCCGGCTGGTAGGGCACCAGCAGCTCGATCGGGCGCGTCGGGTAGTCGGCCGCGCGCGCGTTGGAGGCGGTGAAGGCCGAGATCCCGGCCAGGGGCAGCAGGCAGGCGGCGGCCAACAGCAGGGCGTGCCGTGCAGCATCGAAGCGAATCATCGTCGTTGTCTCCGTTCAGGGGGGTCTTGTCGTCGTCGGAAAAACAGGCTCAGGACAGCAGCCGCGGCAGCCACAGCGAGATCGCCGGCACGAAGGTGACCAGCGCCAGCGAGCCGAGCAGCGGCACCAGCCACGGCAGGATGGCCATGGTCGTGCGCTCGACCGACAGCTTGGCCACCCGCGCCAGCACGAAAAGCACCAGGCCCATCGGCGGGTGCAGCAGGCCGATCATCAGGTTCAACACCATCACCAGCCCGAAGTGGACCGGGTCGATCCCCAGGTGCTGCACGATCGGCAACAGGATGGGCACCAGGATCGTGATCGCGGCAGTGGGCTCCAGGAAGCAGCCGACGAACAGCATCAGCGCATTCGCCAGCAGCAGGAACTGCCACGGCTCGCTCGCGAAGGTCAGCACCCATTGCGCGATCAGCTCGGTGGTGCGGGTGGCGGTCAGCATCCAGCCGAAGATCGAAGCGGCCGCCACGATGAACAGCACCGTCGACGAGGTCTCGACCGTGTCCATGCAGGCCTTGACGAGCGTCTTCAGGCTCAGCGTGCGGTACCACACCAGGCCCAGGAACAGCGCCCACACGCAGGCGGCGATCGCGCCTTCGGTGGCGGTGAACAGGCCGCTGGTCATGCCACCGATCAGCAGCACCGGCGTCATGATCGGCAGCACCGCGTCGAAGCGGAACACGCGGTCGGCCACGAGCAGCGCGGCCAGCGCGAGCGCGGTCGCGAGTTGCATGTTGGCGCCGGTGCGGGCCACCGCCCACAGCACGACCGGAAAGCCGATCACCACCGCCAGCTCGCCGAGYGCCTTGACGATGCGGCCCAGCTCGGGCCGTGTGTCGCGGCCCCAGCCGTTGCGGTGCGCGAACCAGGCCACCGTGAGCATCATCAGCAGCGCCATCACCACGCCGGGCACGATGCCGGCCAGGAACAGCTGGCCGACCGAGACGTTGGCGAACATCGCGTAGATCACGAACGGCAGCGAGGGCGGGATGATGGGCCCGAGCGTCGCCGATGCCGCGGTGACGCCGACCGCGAACTCGGTGCTGTAGCCGTGTTCCTTCATCGCCTTGATCTCGATCGTGCCCAGGCCCGCRGCATCGGCGATCGCGGTGCCGCTCATGCCGGCGAAGATCACCGAGCCGACGATGTTCACGTGCGCGAGCCCGCCCTTCAGCCAGCCGACCAGCGCGAGCGAGAAGTTGTAGATGCGCGTCGTGATGCCGCCGACGTTCATCAGGTTGCCGGCGAGGATGAAGAACGGCACGGCCAGCAGCGGAAAGCTGTCGATGCCGCCGACCATGCGGTGGATCACGACGAACGGCGGCGAGTTGCCGCTGACCAGCACGAACAGCAGCACGGCGGCCGCCATCGCGATCGCCACCGGCACGCCCGCGCCCATGAACAGCAGGAAGACGAGCTTGAAGGCAGCGGTCATGGGTACCCCTCGTCTGCCAGCTCGGGCTTCTCGAGCAGCGACGCGCCGCGCTTCCAGTTGGCCCGCGCGACATCGATCGCGCGCCAGGTCATCAGCACGAAGCCGAGCAGCACCGCGCCGTACACCAGCCCCATCGGCAGGTCGACCACCGCCAYCCGGCTCGCGCCGATGCGCTCGATCAGCTGCCAGGTGAGCACCGCGCAGGTGCCCAGGAAGGCGATGCGGATCAGGTCGACGATGACGGACAGCACCCGCATCGGCCGCGCCGGGAACACGCGGTACAGGTA
>NZ_JBFUGN010000587.1:0-3909 GCF_056402895.1 Rhizobacter sp. P3_B12
CTCGCGCCGTCCACGCCGCCGAGCTTCGAGCTGGTGTCGCCGCCGCTGGCCGAGGTGGTCCGCGACATCAACAAGTTCAGCAACAACGTGATGGCGCAGCAGCTGTTCCTGACGCTCGGCCTGACGCAGCGCGGCCTCGGCTCGCCGGAGCTCGCGCGCGAGGTGCTGCGCCAGTGGCTGGCCGAGCGCTGGCCGGAGGCGGCGCCGTCGGTCGCGATCGACAACGGTTCGGGGCTGTCGCGCGATTCGCGCATCACCGCGCAGCTGCTCGCCCGCGTGCTGCAGGCCGACTGGATGGGGCCGGTGATGCCGGAGCTGATGAGCTCGCTGCCGGTCAGCGGCCTCGACGGCACGCTGAAGCGCTCGCGCGCGACGCTCGGCCGCGGGCACCTGAAGACCGGGTCGCTGAAGGACGTGGCCGGCATCGCCGGCTTCGTGCTGGGCAACAGCGGCCGGCGCTACATCGTGGTGGCCATCATCAACCACCCCAACGCCAACGCCGCCCGCCCGGCCCTCGACGCGATGACCCAGTGGGTCATCAACGACACGGTGAACTGACGCCGCTCAGAACCGGTAGCCCACCGAGAGGTTGGTCGAGATCGGGTCCAGCTTCGTGTCGATCGACTGCCCGGTCGACAGCTTGGTGGTCGTCTTCAGGTAGGTCTTGATGACCGAGCCGTCGACGAACCAGTGCGCGTCGAACTGGTAGCTCAGGCCGAGCTGGAACGACGGCCCGAAGGCCGAATCCGTCGACATCGAGGTCGGCGGGCCGCCCGGGTTGGTCAGCGCGGTCAGCGCGCCCGAGCCTTCCGCGCCGTAGAAGTGCGCGTAGGTCAGGCCGGCGCCGACGTAGGGGCGAAAGGGCGAGCTCGCCTCCAGGAAGCGGTACTGCGCGAACAGCGTCGGCGACACCTGCTTGACCGTGCCCAGCTTGCCGACGCCCGACAGCGCGCCGTCGCCCACCACGTCGTGCTTGTAGGGCAGGCCGGCGAAGAACTCCAGCGAGACGTTGTCGGTCAGCATGTAGCCGAGCGTGAAGATCGCCTGCGTGTCGCTCTTCACGTCGACCTTGCTGTTGGGCAGGCTGGAGGCGCTCAGGTCGTCGCTCTTCACCTGCGGCGCGATCTGGTTGGCGCCGGCCTTCACCATCCAGGTGCCGGCCGATTGCGCGAGCGCCGCGGTGCTGCCGAGCAATGCCAGCGCCGCGATCGCAAGGGTCTTGATGCCATGGGTCATGGGAATGTCCTTTGGTGGGCTGATCGATGGGCGCGGGCTCAGAGCCAGCCGCTTTCGACCATGCGCTTGGCGACGAACCGCGCGAGCAACTGGTAGGCGAACGGCGTCGGGTGCACCGTGTCGGCGAACTCGTAGCGCGAGGTGTCGCCGGCGATCAGCGTGTCGGTCGAGCACACCAGCGAACTGGCGAAGGGCATCTGGACCGTGTTGGCGGTGTTCGCGCTGGTCAGGTCGCAGGCCGGTGCCGTCACGTTGGTCAGGCCGTACATCTCAGGATGGGCGACCTGGTCGCGGCCCTGCGTGTAGGCGTCGACCTCGAGCACGCCCGTGGTGCCGGCCAGGCCGGCGTGCAGCTGGGCGTTGAACTGCGTCACCATCGTGTTGATCAGCGTCTGCGCGTCGGCACTCTGCGAATAGCCGAGTGGCGTCTGGCTGACGTCGGGCAGGTTCACGACGACGACGTGCGTCGCCCCCTTGGCGAGGATCAGCGTCTTGATGTAGGCCGCCAGCTCGCCGCCGGCCGTGGCCATGGCCGTGACGGCCTGCGTCGGCGTGGCCTGGGCCGCGCTCACGGCCGCCAGGTTGATGAACACGTCGTTGCCGCCGGCCATCACGGTGACCAGCTCGGTGCCGCTGAAGCTGCCGCCGACGGCGGTCAGGTGGTTGTTGATCTGCGTGACGACCGGCACGGTGAGCTGGCCGACGTAGCCGCTGGTGTCGCCGGCGGCAATGAGGGCCTTGTTGCCGGGGCCGACCGGGTTGGTCACCCGCGCCCCGCCCTGGGCGTAGCCATAGCAGCCGGCGTGGGGCGCGGCGGCCTGTGCGAAGCCGGCCAGCGGCCCCGACGATTCCAGCCCGGTCTGCGCCGCGCATGGGGCACCGGTGCCGGCCTGCACGGCCAGCAGCTCGGTCCAGTTCTTCGCGGCGCTGCTGTTCACGGTGTACTTGCCGCCGTGGGTGGTCGCGACCAGCGCGGCCGTGGCGTACGTCCCGACATCGCTCAGGCTGTCACCGAACGACACCGTCGCGCTGTACTGCACGCGCGGCGACTGGTCGCCGTCACCCCCGCCGCCACACGCGGCGAGCAGCAGCGACGCGAGCGTCACCGCACCCCAGGAACGGAAGTTCTTCATGCAATCCCCTTGGTTGGTCGGCGGGCGCACGGCGGCCCCCACCGTTCGTGATGAATGGTTGCGGCCGACTATAAAGAGGCACCGTTGCGATGCCTCGTCGGAGAAACCCGCTCGCCGTGTAAAGAAGCGTGGCTGGCGAGCCGGGAATCAGCCGTCTAGAACGGGTTGTTGACGGCGCGGCTGGAAGCCATCGAGCCGAGCTGGCTGTGGGCGACGGGGCCGAAGCGCAGGTTGTCGGCCCACAGCCACGTGCCGGCGGTCGCATCGAGGACGCCCGATTCCGGCACCTTCTTCAGCGTCGAGATGGTGCAGTTCGGCAGCACGGCGGTGCTCAGGCAGGCCGCCGCGTTGTTGTTCACCAGCCCGTAGTTGGGGTAGTTGCGCACCATGTCCTGCAGGCGCTCGTCGAACACCACCAGGCCGACCGACTTGCCGCCGTCCTTCACGTCCTGGAGCTTCAGCCGCAGCGCGGCATTGAACTGGAAGCTCAAGGCCGACAGGAAGGCCGCGCGCCCCGGGTTCGCCAGGTCCTCGGCGACCGCATACGGCGTCAGGCCCTGGTCGGCGGCGGTCGCGACGACCACCTTCGCGCCGAGGTCGGCCAGCCGGATGATCTGCCCGCCCAGTGCATCGCCGGCCGCGGCGGCGGCCGCCTGCAGGCTGCCCGCGTCCTGGCCGGGGAACTGCTGGTACAGCGCGACGATGTCGTTGGCGCCGGCCATCACCGTGACCAGGTCCTTGTTCGACAGCGAGTCGCCGGAGGTGAACTGCGTGATCTGCGAGGCCACGTCGTTGACGCCGGCACCCACCGCCGCCAGCGTCTGCGCCGTGACCGCCGCGCTGTTCGGGTTGCACTCCGCGAAGATCAACCCGAAGGTGCCGGCCACCATCTGGATCCAGATCGGGTTGGTGGCGCAGTCCAGCGCGGTGGTTGGCGTGGCCGGGGTGGTGGTGGTGTCGAAGATCACCGCGTTGATGCTGTACTTGGCACTGGTGCTCGACATCACGCTGGCTTCGTCGCCGAACGAGACCAGCCGCCGCGGCACGAAGCGCTCGACCTGCGTGCCGCCACCGCACGATGCGAGCTGCGTGGCCGCCAGCACGGCCGCACCGAGGCGCACCCAGCTCTTTTGCTTCGGATCAGCCTTGAAAATCATGAACACTCCAGAGGGGAAAACGGTGAGGGGAGGAAGTCAGGCGGCGGCAGCCCGTTGCAGGCGGTCGCGCACACCGTCCCATTCGGGATCGGCGGGCGGCTCTTCCACCCAGATCAGATGCACGCCCTCGGCATCGAGTTCGCGCAGCGCGGAAAAAAGTTCGTGGGCCGCCTGCGATGCCTGCGACGGCATCACGCGGTGGCGCAGCCCGCGCACCGCCTTGGCGGGCACGGTTCGCGAATATACCGCCAGCTTCAATGTCGAGCCTTCGAGCATCTGCAACGCGGTATTCAGCATCGGCCCGGCCATCAGGCGCAGCTTGGCGCGCGGGGCGTAGTGGGCCTCCAGCGTGCCGGAGGCGCGCGGCGCGGCGTCGTCGCGGT
>NZ_JBFUGN010000588.1:0-3898 GCF_056402895.1 Rhizobacter sp. P3_B12
GTACATGACGCTGCGCACGTTGACCGCGCCGGCGCGTGCCGGGTTCGGCCGGGCATCGCCGCCGAGCTGGCGGATCTTGTCGATCCAGCTCATCTGGCAGCTCCCGAGGCGGCGGGCGCGTACGCGACGTATTGCGTGACGGCCGGCGTGGCATTGCGCATCGCGAGCTTGTCGCGCGCGACGCGTTCGACGCGCAGCGGCGTCGCCTGCGATTGCTTGTCGGCCAGCAGCCGCTCGTGCTCGATCTCGAGCTGGTGCGCTTCGGTGGCGGCGCGGTCGACCTCGGCGAAGAGGCGCCGCGCGTCGTACGAGACGCGCACCAGGTAGATGCTGCTGGCGATCAGCGCGATGAGCAGCACGAGGTTGATGCGGGTCATGCCGGCACCTCGGTGCGCTCGGCGATGCGCATGATGGCCGAGCGCGAGCGCGGGTTGGCGCGCACCTCGGTCTCGGACGGCTTCACGCGGGCGATCGCCTTCAGCCGGCTCGGCCGTTCGGGTGCGAACGGGGCGCGGCGGTCGAACTCGCTCTTGCTTTCGCGCGCGATGAAGTTCTTCACGATGCGGTCTTCGAGCGAGTGGAAGCTGATCACGACGAGCCTGCCGCCCGGTGCCAGCAACCTGAGGGCCGCGTTCAGCCCCTGTTCGAGCTCCTCAAGCTCGGCGTTGACGAAAATCCGAAGAGCTTGAAATGTGCGCGTTGCAGGATCCTGGCCCGGCTCGCGGGTCTTGACCGCACCAGCCACGACGTGGGAAAGCTCTGCGGTGGTGCGAACTGGATGCCCGCCCTCGCGCCGAGCAACAAGCGCCTTTGCAACCGATACAGCAAACCGTTCTTCCCCATAGTCGCGTACCACCTCTGCAATGTGGCGCTCGTCGGCGCGGGCCAGAAAATCCGCAGCGCTTTCGCCGCGGGTCGTGTCCATGCGCATGTCCAGCGGTCCGTCGAAGCGGAAGCTGAAGCCACGTTCGGGGTTGTCGATCTGCGGCGACGAGACGCCCAGGTCGAGCAGCACGCCGTCGACGTGCGCGATGCCGAGTTCGGCCAGCACCTCCGACATGCCGCCGAAAGGCGAGTGGTGGATGGAAAAACGCGGGTCATCGACCCGCGTTGCGCCCGACGCTGCCGCGGCGATGGCATCCGGGTCGCGATCGATCGCCACCAGCCTTCCCCCGGGCGCGAGCCGGCCGAGCAGCAGGCGCGAGTGGCCGCCGCGGCCGAAGGTGCCGTCGACATAGATGCCGTCGGCGCGCGTGAACACGCCGTCGACGGCCTCGTCGAGCAGGACGGTCTGGTGCTGGAAGCTCTCGGTACTGCGGCTCATGGCGTCTAGCCCTGGAAGTCCTTGAGCGAATCCGGCATCTCGGATTGCAGGACCTTGGCTTCCTGTTCAGCGTAGACGAGCGGATCCCACAGTTCCAGCCGGCTGCCCATGCCCATCAGCAGCACATCCTTGGTCAGGCGGGCGGCGGCACGCAGCTCGGGGGAGATCAGCACGCGGGACGAGGCGTCGATCTCGACATCCATCGCGCTGCCGAGAAAGATGCGCTTCCAGCCGTCGGCCGACATCGGCAGCGCCACCAGGCGCTCGCGGAAGGCCAGCCACACCGGGCGCGGAAACACCAGCAGGCAGCCCGCCGGGTGCTTGGTCAAGGTGAGCTGGGGCCCGGCATCGGCGAGCAGGACATCGCGCTGGCGGGCCGGGACGGTGATCCGCCCCTTCCCATCCAGCGTCAACGCTGAGCTGCCTTGAAAGCCAAATTCCGCCACAAAAACCCACCAAAGTGCACTTTGCACCACTCTAGCGGATGGTTCCTAGAAGGTCAATGAGAGGTGCAAGAAAAAATCAATGAAATCAAGAACTTAGGATTGACCCTAAAATCTGCCGAATGAAAATGGTTGTAAAAGCAAGGACTTACAGAAGGCTGTGAAAGCTTTGGATGAAAGGGAAGCTGCGGCCGTCGAACCATGCCGCTTGTCGATGTAATGATAGATGTTGACAAAACAGCGTCTTTTGTGATGTTCTATGAGTATGCCCAAGACTGCCCGCGCCCTCCTCCAGTTGCCACCCGCCACGGCGGCCGCCATTGAAAAACTGGGCGCCGACCTGGCGGTGGCGCGCCTGCGTCGCAAGGAGTCGCTGAGATCCTGGGCGCAGCGCCTGGGCATCACCGTCTCCACCCTCCAGCGGCTCGAGGCCGGCGACCCGTCCGTCGGCATCGGCATCGTGGCGACCGCGCTGTGGCTCATCCAGCGCGACGGCGAACTGAGGCAGTTGGCGGCGCCCGAACACGACCAGGGCGCCATCGAACTGGATGTGCGCGAGGCCGTCGAGCTGGGCCGTGCCCGGGCCCAGGCGTCCGCGGAGGCACGCCTGCGCGCCGCACCCAAGGGAAAGGACTGAGACATGCGCCTCGACGACCTGCACCTCTGGTACCTGGGCGACCCGGACGCGCCGCGCCACGTCGGCGCGCTGAAGCTCGTCTCCGCCGGCAAGGGCGTGTCGCTGCACTACGGGCGGGAGTGGCTGCTCGATGGATTCGCGCTCAGCGAGGACCTTCCGCTCGTGGACAACGAGTTCCTGCCCCCCGGCCGCCTGGCCACGGACGGGCAGCGCGCCGTCGGCGCGGTCGACGACGCGCGGCCGGATCGATGGGGAGAAAAGGTCATCCGCTTCGTCGACAAGCCCCAGCGCCTGTCGTTGATGGAGTACCTGTACTACGCCGGTGACGACCGGTTCGGCGCGCTCGGCGTTTCCACGTCGTCGAGCGCCTACAGCCCGCGCGCCGCGGGTCCGCTGCCGCGGCTCGATGACGTGCAGCAGCTCAGCGAGGTGGTCGCCAAGATCGAAGCCTCGGAGCCCCTCAACGCGCTCGAGGCGAGGATCATTGCCGGTGGCGGCAGCCCGCTCGGCGGCGCCAAGCCGAAGGCCCTCATCGAGATCGGCGGAGAACAGTGGGTCGTCAAGTTCTTCAACAACGAACCCGTCGACACGCCGCTCATCGAGCACGCGACGATGACGCTGGCCCTGCGCGCGGGCATCACCGTGGCCCGCACGCAGGTGATCCGCCTGTCAGACGCGAATGCGATCGCCGTTCACCGCTTCGACCGCGCACCGGGCCGGCGCATCCACAGCATCTCGGCAGGCACCGCCATCCGCGCGGCCACCGCCTCCGGCGCCGAACCCGAGATGGGCTACCCCGAACTCGCGCGAATCCTGCGCCGCATCGGCGTCACGCAGGACGACACGAACCAGCGCGACGCGCGCGAACTGTTCCGCCGGATGGTCTTCAACATCCTGGTGGACAACACCGACGACCACGAGAAGAACCACGCGCTGCTGGTCATGAACCCCTTCGCCCAGGGCCGCCTGACACTGGCGCCGGCCTATGACGTCCTGCCGACGAACTCGGGGCAGGGCTACCAGGAGTTCATCTGCGGCGCCCAGGGCCGCGACTCGACGCTCGACAACGCGATGTCGCAGTGCGATGCCTTCGGCCTGCTGCCTGCGGAAGCGGCGGCCGACGTGCTCGCCGTCATCGAGGTCGTGAACACCTGGCAGCAGCATTTCGCACAGAGCGGCGTGACCGCGCGCGACATCGCCAGCCTGGCCGAGCGGCTCGATGGCGACGCGCTGCTGAGCCAGCGCAGCAGCTTCGACCCGGCCCGGTATCGGGCCGCGCCCACCCGGCGGAAAAGGCCCAGCCCGTTTTTACGTCGATGAAACTGCGCCGCTGACACCCGAACCAGCGGGTGGTGGGCGAACGGTTCCGCTCATCCCTTGATACCTCCTGCGGTCAGCCCCGAGATCATCCACTTCTGCGCGAGGATGAACACCACCGTGATCGGCAGCCCCGACAGGATGGCGGCGGCCGCGAAATCCCCCCACAGGTACTTC
>NZ_JBFUGN010000589.1:0-3897 GCF_056402895.1 Rhizobacter sp. P3_B12
CTGCAGGTCCATGCCGAACTGGTCGCGCTTGGGCACCGCGAGCTCGCGCACCGACAGCGCCACGTCGCCGAGCCGCGCCTGCACGTGCTGCAGCTGCGGCGGCTCGGCACCGATCATCAACCGCGACAGGCTGGCGTTGGTCTCCTGCGTCGGGTCGACCTCGCCGGTGACGCGGCCGCCGCGCAGCACGGTGCAGTGGTGGCACAGCGCGCGGATCTCGTCGAGCTTGTGGCTGATGTAGAGGATGCTGCAGCCCTCGGCGGCGAGCTGGCGCAGCGTGATGAAGAGCGTCTCGACGGCCTGCGGCGTCAGCACCGATGTGGGTTCGTCGAGGATCAGCAGCTTCGGGTTCGTCATCAGCGCGCGCACGATCTCGACGCGCTGGCGTTCGCCGACCGACAGCGTGTGCACCGGGCGCAGCGGGTCGACGCCGAGCCCGTAGACGCGGGCGACCTCGGTGATGCGCTGCGTCACGGCGGCCAGCGTCAGCGACTTGTCCAGGCCGAGCCAGACGTTCTCGGCGGCGGTGAGGGTGTCGAACAGGCTGAAGTGCTGGAACACCATGCTGATGCCCAGCGCGCGCGCCTCGTGCGGGTTGCGGATCTCGACCGACTGGCCGTTCCAGCGGATCACGCCGGCATCGGGCCGCACGGCGCCGTAGATCATCTTCATCATCGTCGACTTGCCGGCGCCGTTCTCGCCGAGCACGGCGTGGATCTCGCCGGGCTTGACGCGCAGGTTCACGCGGTCGTTGGCCTTGACCGCGGGGTAGCTCTTGCTGAGGTCCGTCAGTTCCAGGCGCAGCATCGCCGTCCCCTCAATCCCGTCGCCCATGCCGTTGCACTCCGTTCACCCACGCCGACACCAGATTCCGCTCGTCCGCCAGCGTCATCCACGCAAACACCCGCTCATGCAAGCCCCGCGCCACCTCCATCCGACGCTCGGCGACCGGACCCACCGCCCAGTCCCAGACGCACAGGTCGGCGACCCGCCCGGCCTCGAGCGAGCCGATCTCGTCGGCCAGCCCGAGCGCCTTGGCCGCGCCGCGCGTGCCGGCGTGCAAGGCCTTCCACGCCGTCAGCCGCTCGCCGGCCATCGCCTGCACGCGGTAGGCGTCGCTCGCGGCGCGCAGCATCGACAGGCTGGTGCCGCCGCCCACGTCGGTCGCCAGGCTGACCGCGCAGCCGGCCGCCTCGGCGGCGCGCCAGCCGAACAGCCCGCTGCCGAGGAACAGGTTCGACGACGGGCTGTGGGCGATCTGCGCACCGCTCGCGTGGATCGCCGCCCGGTCGGCATCGTCCAGCCAGATGCCGTGCGCCAGCACGCTGCGCTCGTTCAGCAGCCCGGCGCGGGCGTACACGTCGAGGTAGCTGCGGGCCTCGGGGAACAGCTCGGCCACCCACAGCACCTCGTCGCGGTTCTCGGCCACGTGGGTCTGCATGTAGATGCCGGGGTATGTGGCGCACAGCCGGCCGGCCATCGCGAGCTGGGCCGGCGTGCTGGTCGGCGCGAAGCGCACCGTCACCGCATAGGCGAGCCGGCCGGTGCCGTGCCAGCGCTCGATCAGCTCGACGCAATCGCGCTCGGCCTGGTCGACGTCGTCGCGCAGCCCGTCGGGCGCGTGCCGGTCCATCAGCACCTTGCCGGCGATCAGCCGCATGCCGCGCGCCTGGGCGCCGGCCAGCAGCCGGTCGGCGCTGACCTTGTGGACGGTCGGGAAGACGACGGCGCTGGTCGTGCCGTGCGCCAGCAGCGCGTCGAGGAAGCGTGCCGCGCCGCGCTCGGCCTCGCCCGCGTCGGCGTAGCGGCGCTCGGCCGGGAAGGTGTAGGTGTCGAGCCAGTCGAGCAGCGCGGTGCCGTAGCTCGCGATCACGTCGAGCTGGGGGCTGTGCACATGGGTGTCGATGAAGCCGGGCATCAGCAGCCGGCCGCGGTGGTCGTGCAGCTGCCAGCTGGCGTCGGGCGTGCCGGGCTGCGCGCCGGCGATGCGGCCGTCCTCGACCAGCAGCCAGTGGTCGGGGCGAAAGCGCACGGCCGGCGACTCGGTGTCGCCCCAGTCGGGTGCGGCGGTGAAGTCGAGCAGGTCGGCGCGCAGCGCGATGCGGCGGGGTGTCATGCGGGAAGTCGGGTGGGGGCAGGCCAGGGGCCGGGCCCGTGAATTGCAAAGCCAGGGCGTCGGGGCGCCATCGTATCCCGGCGGCGACGGAGGTTTACCCTTGCGGAGTCTGTCCTATGCTTGTTGACCAACCCCGGATTTCCATGAGCACCCAGCCCATCCGCTTCTTCCACCGCGGCGCGATCGTCGAGGTGGGCGGCGTTCATCCGACGCGCTCGGTGCTCGACTGGCTGCGCGAGGACGCGCACTGCACCGGCACCAAGGAGGGTTGCAACGAGGGCGATTGCGGTGCCTGCACGGTGGTGGTGGGGGAGTTGCTGGATGAGCAGACAGCGCCCGCGCAGCGGGTCGGTGGCCTCGCGCTGCGCACCGTCAACGCCTGCATCCAGTTCCTGCCGACGCTGGCCGGCAAGGCGCTGTTCACCGTCGAGGATCTGAAGGACCAGGCCGGCGGCGCGCTGCACCCGGTGCAGCAGGCGATGGTCGAGTGCCACGGCTCGCAGTGCGGGTTCTGCACGCCGGGATTCGTGATGTCGCTGTGGGCCGGCTACGAGGGCCACCGCGTCTGCGGGCAGGTGCCGACCCGGCAGCAGCTGGCCGACGAGCTGTCGGGCAACCTGTGCCGCTGCACCGGCTACCGGCCGATCCTGGATGCCGGCGAGCGCATGTTCCAGCTGCCGCCGGTCGCGCTCGACACCGCGCCGGTGGTGGCTGCGCTGCAGACGCTGTCGACCGCGGGCGATGGCCTGCACTATGCCGGCTTCAACCGCCAGCGCGAGGGCGGCCCGCGCGTCGACGACTACTTCGCGCCGCGCACGCTGGAGGCGCTCGCGGCGCTGCGCGAGCAGCATCCGAAGGCGACGCTGCTGGCCGGCTCGACCGACATCGGGCTGTGGGTCAACAAGCAGTTCCGCGACCTCGGCGAGATCCTCTACCTGGGCGACGTGGCCGAGCTGAAGCGCATCGACGAGCGCGACGGCCACCTGCACATCGGGGCCGGTGCCTCGCTCGAAGACGCCTGGTCGGCGCTCGCGCGGCACGTTCCCGCGCTGACCGAGGTGTGGCTGCGCTTCGCGTCGCCGCCGATCCGGCATGCCGGCACGATGGGCGGCAACGTGGCCAACGGCTCGCCGATCGGCGACTCGGCGCCGGTGCTGCTCGCGCTCGATGCCGAGCTGGTGCTGCGCCGCGGCAGCAAGGCGCGGCGCGTGCCGCTCGCGGCCTTCTACCTCGACTACATGAAGAACCAGCTGCAGCCGGGCGAGTTCGTGCAGGAGATCGTGGTGCCGCTCGCGGCAATGCAGCAGCAGGTGCGCGCCTACAAGATCAGCAAGCGCTTCGACTGCGACATCTCGGCGGTGTGCGCCGGGCTGTCGATCGGGCTCGCGGCCGACGGCGCGGTCGCGCAGGTGCGGTTGGCGTTCGGCGGCATGGCGGGCATCGTCAAGCGCGCCGCGCAGGCCGAGGCGGCGCTGCAGGGCCGCGCCTGGGACGAAGCCGCCCTGAAGGCCGCGCAGGCCGCGTTGGTGCGCGATTTCACGCCGCTCAGCGACATGCGCGCGAGCGCCGCCTACCGGCTGCAGGTCGCGCAGAACCTGTTGCGGCGTTTCTGGCTGGAGACGCGGGCGGTGGATCCGCTGCCGGTCGAGGCCACGCGGGCCTGGAGTGTGGTCGCATGAACAAGCTGCTCGATCCGTTCCTGCAACCCGGGCCCGACGCCGAGGCCGTCGCCTTGCGCGAAGGTGCGCGCGTCGGCATCAGCCGGCCGCACGAATCGGCGC
>NZ_JBFUGN010000590.1:0-3884 GCF_056402895.1 Rhizobacter sp. P3_B12
GGCATGAACGACGCGTTCTCGACCGGGTCCCAGAACCACCAGCCGCCCCAGCCGAGCTCGTAGTAGGCCCAGTACGAGCCCAACGCGATGCCCAGCGTCAGGAAGGTCCAGGCGACGTTGGTCCACGGGCGCGACCAGCGGGCCCAGGCGGCGTCGAGCGTGCCGGCGAGCAGCGCGGCGATCGCGAAGGCGAAGGCGACCGAGAAGCCGACGTAGCCCATGTAGAGCATCGGCGGGTGGACGATGAGGCCCGGGTCCTGCAGCAGCGGGTTCAGGTCCTGGCCTTCGGCGGCGGCGGGGATCAGCCGGTCGAACGGGTTGGACGTGAGCAGCATGAACGCGAGGAAGCCGGCGGCGACCAGGCCGAGCACGCCGATGACGCGGGCGACCATCGGCAGCGGCAACTGGCGCGACAGCAGGCTGACGGCGAGCGTCCAGCCGTTCAGCATCAGTAGCCACAGCAGCAGCGAGCCTTCATGGCCGCCCCAGACGGCGGCGGCGCGGTAGGCGGTGGGCAGCTGCGAGTTCGAGTGCTGGGCGACGTAGAGCACCGAGAAGTCGTTGGCGACGAAGGCCTGCATCAGGCAGGCGAACGCGAACGCGACGAGCAGGAACTGCGTCTGCGCGGCGGGCCGTGCGAGCGAGGTCCAGGCGGGCTTGTTCTGGTGGGCGCCGACGATCGGCAGCACGCCCTGGACGATCGAGACCAGGAACGCGAGGATCAGCGCGAGGTGGCCGAGTTCGGGAGTCATTTGAGCGTGTTCCTCATCTTCTTGGCCTCTTCGACCGCGTGGGCGGCCTCGGGCGGCATGTAGTTCTCGTCGTGCTTGGCGAGCACTTCGGTGGCGACGAAGGCGTCCCCGTCGAGCTTGCCTTGCACGACGGCGCCCTTGCCCTCCTGGAACAGGTCGGGAAGGATGCCGGTGTAGCGCACGGCGACGTCTTTCGCGGTGTCGGTGATCGTGAAGCTGACGGTCATCTGGTCGCGCTTCAGCGTGCCCTGGCGGACCATGCCGCCGACGCGGAAGGCCCGGTCCTTCGGGGCTTCTCCCGAGACCACCTGCGTGGGCGTGAAGAAGAACGCGACGTTGCTGTTCAGCGCGTTCAGCACGAGTGCTGCGGCCACGCCGAGACTGGCGAGGCCGCCGACGATGATGGCTAGGCGTTTGTGGCGGGGCTTCATTTGTCTTGTGTCACTCTGATTGGTGTTGCTCGGCGCAGGTTTTCATGCCTCGTGCTGATCCTTGAGGGATCGCAACAGTTCCGCGCGCTGCTGGCGCAGCAGCAGGCTTTCGACGAGCATCGCCAAGGCACACGCGCCGAAGCTGCCCCAGACGTAGAAGGCATAACCGCCCATCGCGAAGAAATCACCCACGCTGTTCCACTGCATCATGTGTTCTCCAGGGCGCCGCGCACCCAGTCGGCATGCCGTTCACGCTCGAGGATGATGTTGCGCACCCGCGCCAGCGCGATCGCGATCGAATACATCCAGAAGGCCAGCGCCATCAGCAGCATGCCCCACAGCATCGTCATCGCCATCGACGGCGACTTCGTCATCGAGATCGTCGCCCCCTGGTGCAGCGTGTTCCACCACTTCACCGAGAAATAGATGATCGGCACGTTCACCACGCCCACCAGCGCCAGCACCGCGCCCGCCCGATCAGCCCGCTTCGGGTCTTCGATCGCCGCCTGCAGCGCGAGAAAGCCCAAATAGAGGAAGAACAGGATCAGCTCCGAGGTGAGGCGCGCGTCCCACACCCACCAGGTGCCCCACATCGGCTTGCCCCACAGCGAGCCGGTCACCAGCGACAGCAGCGCGAAGATCGCGCCCGTCGGCGCCAGCGCCGACGCCATCATCGACGACAGCCGCGTGTTGAACGCGAGGCCGATCGCGGCCCAGAACGCCATCGCGCAATAGATCACCATCGACATCCAGCTCGCCGGCACGTGCACGAAGATGATCCGGTAGCCCTCGCCCTGCGTCGCATCGGTCGGCGCGACGAAGAAGCCGATCCACAGCCCGGCCAGCGTCAGCAGCGCGGCGAGTCCTGCAAACCACGGCTGCAGCTTGCCGGCAAGCGGGTAGAAGGTGGCTGGCGATGCATAACGCATCCAGGGGCTGGCTGATTGCTTGTCCATCATTCGATTGCGATACGGAGGGCCGCCGTCGTGGCCCAGGGTGCGAAGAATACGGCGAGCGCCAACAGCGCCCCGAGGATCGACAACTGCGCCGACGAGCCCAGCCCGGCGCTCTGCGCCTCCACGGCGCCGGCGCCGAAGATCAGCGTCGGCACGTACAGCGGCAACACCAGCAGCGCGAGCAAGGTGCCGCCGCCGCGCACGCCGAGCGTCAGCGCCGCACCGATCGCGCCGATCAGGCTCAGCACCGGCGTGCCCAGCAGCAGCGCCAGCATCAACACCTGCAGCTCGCCGGGATTCAGGTTGAACTGCAGGCCGAGCAGCGGCGCCAGCAGCACCAGCGGCAGCCCGCACAGCAGCCAGTGCGCTGCGATCTTGCCTGCGACCAGCAGCGCGAACGGGCGCGGTGACAGCGCCATCTGCTCCAGCGTGCCGTCGGCATGGTCGCTCGCGAACAGCCGCGGCAGGCCGAGCAGCGTGGCCAGCAAGGCCGCCACCCACAGCACGCCCGGGCCGATGCGGCGCAGCATCGCCGGCTCCGGCCCGATGCCCAGCGGGAACAGGCTGACCACGACCACGAAGAAGAACAGCGCGGTGACGACCTCGCTGCGCCGGCGCGCGGCCAGCAGCAGGTCCCGCCTCAAAGCGACCAGTACCGTGTTCATGCGGCCAGGCCCACGAACTCGCCGGCCGGCAGCGGCGCCGGCTGGTGGCTGGTCAGGATCGCGAGACCGCCCTGCGCCAGGTGCGCACCGATCAGCTCGCCCATCAGCGCCACCGCATCGGTGTCGAGCGCGGCGAACGGCTCGTCCAGCACCCACAGCGTGGCCGGCCGCACCAGCAGCCGCGCCAGCAGCACGCGCCGCTTCTGGCCGGCCGACAGCACGCGCGTCGCCACATGGCCGCGCCCGCGCAGGCCGATGCGGCGCAGCGCGTCGCCGGCCTGGGCATCGTCCAGCGCCACGCCGTCGATCGCACAGGCCTGGCGCAGGTTCTCGACCGGCGACAACTCGTCCTTCACCGCCGCGTGGTGGCCCAGGTACAGGCAGGCGCGCCGGAAATCCTCGCCGGCCGCCCGGATCGGGGTGTCGTTCCAGCGCACCTCGCCGTCGTCCGGCGGGTTCAGGCCGACCAGCGTGCGCAGCAGCGTCGTCTTGCCGGCGCCATTGATGCCGCCCACCTGCAGCCAGCGGCCCGGCGCAAGCGACAGGCTCAGGTCGGCGAACAGGGTCCGGTCGCCGCGCGAGCAGCGAAGGTGATGGGCACTCAACATGAAAGTGGGGATGGCGGGAAAGGAGGGCGGGGGAAGAATGGCGACGATCGGGCGTCGGTATCGGAGTTGTCTGCGCTTCGGTATGGGTCGGATATGTGGTGGGTCGGGCCCAGCCCGGGAGTATCGGTGCCCTCGCCAACCCCCGCATCAGGGACAGCACGATCTGCGCCATCGCCGCCGGCAGGCTCCATGAGCCGCCGCCGGTTGCCTTCGTTCACATCTGATGCAGATCTCGTCTGGACGAGCAAAAAGGGTCACCGTTTCTTCTGGAACAGGATGTAAGGTCCCCCCCGTTTGCCAACTATTGACACATTTTCAGGGGTTTTCGGGACGAAGATCCGCTCCGCCATGCAGGCACGTGACCTGCGTAGGACATGTATCAAGGGACAGTCATCTCAAGACGGTCAACGATTCCGAGGGAATGAAGTGCAGTTGGTTCCGGAGGGCCTCGTGTCCAGCAAGCCAGTCAGGT
>NZ_JBFUGN010000591.1:0-3870 GCF_056402895.1 Rhizobacter sp. P3_B12
GCGCTGCTGCGGTCCTTCAGCTGGCCCGGCAACGTTCGCGAGCTCGAACACACCTTGGTGCGCGCCCATTTGAACTCCACGGCCGACTGCATCGATGTCGAAACACTTCTGGCCAGTTCACCCGCACTGCGGGTTGCCGTGTCGCAAGGCGCAGGCGCCCGAGGCTGTACCTCGCTGCAAGAAGCCAAGCGCGCGGCGGTGGCGAATGTCGAGCGGCAGTTCGTGACGGAGGCCCTCGCCATTGGCCACGGCAACATCAGCGAAGCGGCGCGCATGTGCAAGATGCAACGCGCCACCCTGAGCAAGCTGGTGAAGAAGCATGCCCTGGTGCCCCGCGCTCACTGCGCGGCGTAGCGACCCTCGCAAGGCATGCCCCCGTCTCACCCCGCTCCAACCGRCATTCGCTCGAACGCCTGCAGCGCCGGGTCGACGCCATCCCACGCCAGCCCCCGCACGCGGTAGGTGAGCACCTGGGGCTCGAAGCGCGCCGGCTCGTCCAGGCTGCCCGCCGGCACCGCGATCAGGTCCGGCATCGCGGCGAAGCGCAGGAACACCGGCGTTCCGCAGACCGGGCAGAAGGCGTGCACCTTCACGTTGCCGCTGTCGCCGGCAACCTCCCAGTGCGTCGCCTCGCCGGTGATCGTCATCTCGGCCTGTGCGGCAAAGGTCAGCCAGGAGCCGTGGCCGGTGCCGCTGCGCCGCTGGCAATCACGGCACTGGCAGTGGTTCTGGAAGATGGGTTGGTGCGGTGTGGCGTAGCGGATCGCGCCGCACGCGCATCCGCCGGTGTAGGGTGTCGTCATGGCTTCACGCCGCCTTGGGCTTGGCGAAGACATCGATGCCCTGCCCCGTCTCGAGCAGCGACTTCAGGCTCGACAGCACGATCGGCCAGCCTTGCTGGATGCCCTTGGCCATGCCGCTGCCGGCCTCGAGTTCGTCATGCGTGACGGTCAGCCGCACCATCTCGTCGTAGGGTGCGATGTCGAAACTCACGCGGCTGTGGGCGCTCGGATCGGCGGCCTGCGACGCGTTCGCCCAGGTGATGACCAGGCGCGTCGGCGGCACCACCTCGACCACCTTGCCCACCAGCTGCAGCGTGCGCTGCTCGTCGGCGCGAATGTGCTGCCAGTCCGATCCGGGCTGCCAGTCGGACACGTTCTCGTGGCCCCAGTAGCGCCGCGCGATCTCCGGTTTCGTGATCGCCTCGAACACCTTCTCCGGCGTCGAGCGGATGTAGGTCACGTAGACGAAACTGGTTTTCTCTTTGCTCATCGTCACTCTCCTTCGAGTTCCTTCTTCAGGTCGTGCAGCAGGCTCAGCCGCTGACGTTCGAACTTGCGCACCCACCGCTCGTAGACCTCGTGCAGCGGCACCGGGTTGATGAAATGCAGCTTCTCCCGGCCCCGCCAGACCGTGCTCACCAGGTTGGCCGCCTCCAGCAGCCCGATGTGCTGYGTGACCGACTGCCGCGCCATGTCGAGGTGCTCGCACAGCTCGCCCAGCGTCTGGCCGTTGTGCTCGCACAGCAGGTCGAGCAGCTTTCTGCGGGTCGGGTCGCCCAGTGCCTTGAATACCTTGTCTGCGTCCATCCGTTGCGGTGTTGGTGCGTGAGCCCATGATAGGCAGGCAAATACCTGCATGTCAAGCGATGGCATGTTCGCGGCAAGACGATGACCGAGAATGCGAGCCGCCCGCGACCTGACCGATGGACCCCACGCTGCCACCCGACCTGACCGCTGCCCGCACCCTGGCCCGCCTGCGCGCCGGCGAATTGCAAGGCTGCACCCGACTCGACCTGCGAGGCTGCGGTCTCGTGGAACTGCCGGCCGAGGTGCTGGCGCTGGCCGACACGCTCGAGGTGCTCGACGTGTCAGGCAACGCGCTGGGCTCGCTGCCCGACGGGCTGGCGCGCCTGACGCGGCTTCACACGCTGTTCGCCTCCAGCAACCGTTTCACCGCGTTGCCGCCGGTGCTGGGCCGCCTGCCCGCGCTCGACACGATGGGCTTCAAGGCCAACCAGATCGCCGACGTGCCGGCGCAGGCGGTGGCACCCACGCTGCGCTGGATGATCCTGACCGACAACCGCATCGCGGCGCTGCCGTCCACGCTGGGCGACTGCAGCCGCATGCAGAAGCTGATGCTGGCCGGCAACCGGCTCACGCGGCTGCCGCCGGGCATGGGCCGCCTGCAGCGGCTCGAATTGCTGCGCCTGTCGGCCAACGCCTTCGAGCGGATGGAGCATGCATTGCCCGACGAGCTGCTGGCCCTGCCGCAACTGGCCTGGCTGGCCCACGCCGGCAACCCGTTCAGCGCGGCGCGCGAGCAGGCGGCGCAGGCCATGGCGACCGTCCCGCCGATCGCGTGGCGCGAACTGCGGGTGCAGGCGCTGCTGGGCGAAGGCGCCTCCGGCCACATCCATGCCGCGCAGTGGCAGCCGGCCGCCGGTGCGGCGCAGGACGTCGCGGTGAAACTCTTCAAGGGCAGCGTGACCAGCGATGGCCTGCCCGCTTGCGAGATCGCCGCCACGCTGATGGCCGGCAGCCACCCGCAGCTCGTCGGCGTGCTCGGCGCCCTCGCCGGCCATCCTGACGGGACGCCAGGCCTGGTGCTGCCGCGGCTCGCCCCGCAGTGGAAGCCGCTGGCCAGCCCGCCCAGCATGGCCAGCTGCAGCCGCGACGTGTACGGCGCGGATCTGCGCCTGCCCGCCGCCCGGGCCAGGTCGATCGCGCGCGCAGCGACCGAGGCACTGAACCACCTGCATGCCTGCGGCCTAACCCACGGCGATCTCTACGCGCACAACCTGCTGGTCGATGGCGACGATCGCGCGCTGCTCAGCGACCTGGGCGCGGCCTCGCTGCTGCCGCACGACGACTCTCAACGCAGCGCGGCGCTGCAGGCCCTCGATCGACGGGCGCTGGGTATCCTGCTGGACGAACTGGCGCAGCGCTGCGAACCATGAATCCCGTCCGGCGCCAACTGCTCACCGCGGCGCCTGGCCTGGCATTCGCCGCACCGGCCCGCGCGCTGATGGCCGGGACCGCGCCCGACTCGCCCGACGCGCGCATCGACGCGAACACGCCGTCGTCGCCGTGGACCTCCGCGGTCGCGGTGCTGACGCCGAGCGGCATCTTCTCGGGCGTGGTCATCGCGCCGCGCTTCGTGCTGACGGCCTCGCACGTGACGGGCAGCGCGGCGCCCGCCACCCTCACCGTGCAACTGAACCACCAGGCGACCCCGGTGCAGATCGGCGCGACCGCCGTCACGCCCTTCCCCGGCGCCGCGTTCCCGTACGACGACCTGTCGCTGATCACGCTCGCGAGCCCGGTGCCCGAGGGCGTCGAGATCCTGCCGATCCATCGCGACACACCGCCGGCGCAACAGGTGCTGACACTGGTCGGCTACGGCGCCAGCGGCAGCGGCGACACCGGCCCCGGCCCCGCACGCTCGGCCGCCATCAAGCGGGTCGGCCGCAATGTGCTCGATGCGGTGCGCAAGAGCATCGACGGCTCGGGCCGCCGCAGCCTCTTCTTCCTGTACGACTTCGACGGCCCCTGGGGCAACGGACCGCTGGGGGAATCGAGCCTCGGCAATGCCATCGAGACCGGCGTGGCCGCGGGCGATTCCGGCGGCCCCGCGTATGCCGAGATCGGCGGGCGGCGCTGGCTGCTCGGCATCAACACGATGACGCTCTCCGCCAGCGCGGGCATGCCGGTGGACTTCCGCTTCGGCACGATCGGCGGCGGCATGCTGCTCGGCGATCCGCGCTTCGTGGCGTGGCTCGAAGCGCAGACCGGCGGCACGCTCGCGCCGGTGCCGCAGCCGGAGCCGCCAGGGTCGATCTGGACGCTGGGACTGGCGGCCGCCGGTCTG
>NZ_JBFUGN010000592.1:0-3869 GCF_056402895.1 Rhizobacter sp. P3_B12
CGCCCGCACCGGTGCGCAGCGACCGCACCGGCCAGGTCAGCAGCATCGAGCCGATCACGGCGACCTCCAAGCCGAGCGGTGTCGGTGCCGTCGCCGGCGGTGTGCTCGGCGGCGTGCTCGGTCACCAGATCGGCAACGGCACCGGGCGCGACGTGGCGACGGTCGCGGGCGCGGTCGGCGGTGCCGTCGTCGGCAACAAGATCGAGAAGAACCGCTCCGAGAAGGTCGTCGGCTACCGCGTGCATGTGACGCTCGACAACGGCGAGCAGCGCACCTTCGAGCAGAGCGGCAGCACCGGCCTGCAGGTCGGTGACCGCGTGCGGGTCGACGGCAATCAGATCCGCCGCAGCTAACTGCTTACACTGCGCCATGGCCGCCGCGGCGCGGCCTTCAGGAGTCCGCCGTGGCCATCAGCTGGATCAGCGCGCTCAAGGTCATCCCGTGGGGTGACGTGATCGAGGCGGCGCCGGGCCTCGTGAAGGGCGCGCGCAAGGTGTTCACCCGCACGCAGCCGGAACCGGTGGTCGTGCCCGACCCCGCCGCGCCGCCGCATCAGCGCATCGAACAACTCGAAGCCGCCGTGGCCCGGCTCGGCGAGCAGCAGCAGGCGGCCGCCGCGTTGATCGAATCGCTGGCCGAGCACAACGCCAAGGTCGTCGAAGCCATCGAGCGGCTGCGCCTGCGCAGCCGGCTGCTGATGGGCACCTGCGTGCTGCTGCTGGCGGCCGTCGGCACGCTGGCCTGGCTGGTGTTGCGTTGATCGCATTGCGTTGATCGCATTGCACTGATCGTTTCGCGCTGATCTTTCGCCGAGGCATCACGATGGGCAGTTCCGAACTCGATGCGGTCGCCGCGCCGGCCGCCGACGAGGCCTCCGCCTCGCAGCCGGTGCGCCACCTGCGGCAGATCCTGCTGTGGCCGCTGCGCCTGATCCCGCCGGAAGGCGCCGCGGCGCGGCATGCCAGGCCGTGGGAACTGCTGCGCGACCTGCCCGACTCGCCGTGGCGCGAAGAGGTCGACGAATACACCGGCGACGCGACCCGCTTCCACGAGCGCCACTACAACGAGTTCGTCAGCTTCCTGCCCTACGTGCAGCGCTTCCTGTACGGCGAGGGTCGCGCGAAGCGCGATGGCGCGAAGGTGAACGGTGAGAAGAACGACGGCGCTTCGCCGATGCGCGTGTTCCGCCGCCACGACGTGAAGGCGGTGCGCGTGGTGCGGCGGCCGGGCGACGCCCCGCTGACGCTGGAGGTCGTGCATGCCGACCTGTACTTCTTCTACGACCTCGACATCGTGATGCTGAACCTCGAGGTCGGCATCAGCGACCTGAGCCTCGCGCAGGCGCAGGACCTGCTCTACCGATTCGGCCGCGGCTACCCCGCCGGCTGGGATGCCGAAGGCACGCCGCTGCACGGCATGCACGGCGTCGAATGGCTGGGCGCCGACGGCCAGGTGCTCGCGCGCTCCGACTCCGGGCAGCGCGAGGCCTTCCTCGCGCACGTGGCCGAGCACCGCGCGCCGCGCATCGCGTCGCACTGGGCGTTCATGCTGCAGCCGCTGGTCAGCGACCACTCGGGCGAGCCCGGCCTGCTGCGCTACCGCCAGATCGAATACCACCGCATGCCGGTGATGGGTTTCCTCGCGGTCGACGATCCGGCGCGGCTCACGCGCGGCGACTTCATCCGCCTCGGCCTCGTCATCGGCGGCAGCGAGGCCGAGACCGCCTTGCCCTACCTCGAGTCGACGGTGCAGGGCCGCGCCGCCGATTTCGAGCAGCGCTTCTGCTACGACCGCTTCTGGATCGACGCCGGCATGGCGCCGCGCACGCGCTACCTGTGCAGCGGGCATTCGCTGATCGTCGTCGGCGACGCCCGCTCCACCTTCTACAACTGCCGCGACCGCGGCGTGCTGGCGCAGTTCCGCCACCAGCATTTCCTGCTGTTCCTGATCGCGCACTTCCAGAAGGCGGCGCTGCTGAGTTTCTCGGACACGCTGGTCGAGGCCTTGCGGCAACTCGACATCGGCCACCCCGCCAGCGTGCGGCGCTTCAAGCGTGCGATCCGCGCGAGCTTCGAATCCTTCCTGCGCTTCACGCACCGCTACTGGTTCCATTCGGTGTCCGACCAGGCGCAGGTGCGCGCGCTGTTCCACATGTGCTCGACGCACCTGGGGCTCGATGCGCTGTACGCCGAGGTCAAGGAGCGCATCGCCGACATGAACGGCTACCTCGACGCCGACAGCCTGCGCCGCCAGGCCAACACGGTGGTGCGGCTGACCGTCGTGACGATCCTCGGGCTGGTCGGCACCGTGACGACCGGCTTCCTCGGCATGAACCTGCTGTCCGAGGCCGATGCGCCGCCCGGGCGCAAGCTGTGGCTGTTCGGCCTCGTGTTCGTCGCGACGACGGTGCTGACCTTCTACACGATGGCCAAGTCGAAGGGCCTGTCGGACTTCCTCGATGCGCTGAGCGACGAGCGGCTGTCGGTGTGGAGCAAGTTCAAGGCGCTGCTGGCGGTGTGGCGCCGGCCCGTCGACTGATCACTGATCAGGCCGGCACGGCGGCCCGCGCGCGTGCGTTCGACGCCGGGATGTTGTCGCGTGCCATCGTGCGCCCGGCCTGCACCGCTGCGATCCAGTCGTCGGTGCCGGTCACCGCGGCGAAGCGGGTGTGGAACACGACGCTGAGCACGCGGTGGATCTCCTCGGCGCTCGCCCGGCCGGCGGCGTTCTCGTACGACAGCGCGCCACTCGCGTCCGACAGCAACTCCACCGCGAAGCCGCGGTGCGTCGCCTCGATCACCGTCGATGCATTGCAGTTCTGCGTCATGTAGCCGACGACGCTCAGCGTGTCGATGCCGGCCGCGGCCAGCCAGTCGGCGAAGCCGGTGCCGGTGAAGACGCTCGGCCACTGCTTCTCGATGAGGTGGTCGCGCGGGCGGCTCGCCACCACCTCGTGCAGCGCCCAGCCGTGCGAACCGGTCGCGAACAGCGGCGCGCCCGCGGCCTCGCTGTGCTGTACCACCAGCACCGGGATGCCGGCCGCGCGCGCCGCATCCATCGCGCGGCCGATCTGCAGCAGGCTGCCCGACACCGGCGGGTGCTCGATCGGCAGCTTGCCGCTGACGTATTCGTTCTGCACGTCGATGACGATCAGCGCACGGCGTGGGGTGGGCTGGGTGGACATGGCATTTCTCCTGGAAGGGGACGGCACCGTGCCGTCGACGGGATCGATTGTTCGGCCGATGCCTATCGGGCGACAGTGGCCCGAATGACCAACTTCGATAGGATCGGGCCATGAGATCGCCCGAACCGCACCGCGTCGCCGTCGTCGCCTTCGACGGCATCAGTCCCTTCCACCTGTCGGTGCCGTGCATGGTGTTCGGCCCCGACATGGCCGGCGACGGGGTGCCGCCGTTCCGGCTGCAGGTCTGCGCCGGCGAGACCGGCCCGCTGCGCACGACGGCCGGTTTCACGATCGGTGCGACGCAGCGCCTCGCGGCGCTGGCCCGGGCGCAGACCATCATCGTCCCGTCGTGGCGCGATGCCGCCGAGCGCCCGCCCGAGGCCCTGCTGCAGGCGCTGCGCCGCGCGCATGCCCGCGGTGCGCGCATCGTCGGGCTGTGCATCGGCGCCTTCGTGCTGGCCGAGGCGGGCCTGCTCGACGGCCGCCGGGCTACCACGCACTGGCACCTGGCGGCAGAGTTCGCGCGGCGCTTTCCGCAGGTCGAACTGCATGCCGAGGTGCTCTATGTCGACGACGGCGATGTGCTGACTTCCGCCGGCACGGCCGCCGCGATCGATTGCTGCCTGCACCTGCTGCGCGAGCTCGCCGGCGCCGAGGTGGCCGCGCGCGTCGCACGGCGCATGGT
>NZ_JBFUGN010000593.1:0-3859 GCF_056402895.1 Rhizobacter sp. P3_B12
GGCCGAGGCCGAGGCGGCCGAGGGGCTGGCGGGTGCCAACGCGGTCGAGGTCGACCTGTCGCGCCGGCCGGCGCGCATCGAGCTGCGCGGTGTCTCGTACCGCTACGCGAGCACCGAGCCGTGGGTGCTGGAGAACGTCAACCTGACGGTGGAAGCCGGCGAGTGCCTCGCGCTGACCGGTGCCTCGGGTTGCGGCAAGACGACGCTGGTGAAGGTGATGCTCGGGCTGCTGCCGCCGACGCAGGGCGAGGTGCTGTTCGACGGCACGCCGATCCTGCACCTGGGTCTCGCGAACTACCGCGCGCTGATCGGCACGGTGATGCAGGAGGATCGGCTCTTCTCCGGCTCGCTGGCCGACAACATCTGCTTCTTCGATGCCGAGCCCGACATGGCGCGCATCGAGGCCTGCGCGCAACTCGCAGCCATCGAGAGCGAGATCCAGGCGATGCCGATGGGCTACCACACGCTGGTCGGCGACGTGGGCGTCGGCATCTCGGGCGGGCAGAAGCAGCGCGTGCTGCTGGCGCGCGCGCTGTACCGCGCGCCGCGCATCCTGGTGCTCGACGAAGCCACCAGCCACCTCGACCTGCGCAACGAGCAGACGGTGAACGACGCGGTGGCGGCGATGCAGCTGACGCGCGTGGTCGTCGCACACCGGCCGGACACGATCGCGATGGCGGACCGGGTGGTGGTGATCGAGCAGGGGCGGGTGGCGGGGGAGGAGCCTACCCCCACCCCACGTCGCGCGGATGCCGCATCGCCGAGCTGACGATCTCCAGGTCCTTCGCCTCGACGCCGAACTGCTCGAACCAGGTTCGCCACTCGCGCACGCAGCGGGCGATGCGATCGACGGTCTCGCGGGCCTGCTCTTGCGTCAGCCCGAACATCGGCGCGCGGCTCAGCGCATTCGGCAAGGTCGCCAGYCGCCCCTCCGCACCGACGCTCAGGTGCAGGTAGCGCGTGTGCGCCACCTGCGGCTTCGGCAGCACGTCATACAGCGGGCTGAGCGTCCAGCCCTTCGCCTGCGGCTGCCACACGAAGGCATGGTTGCGCAGGTGGTCGTCGTCGTTGCTGACCAGGATGTTGAAGACCATGCGGCCGAACAGCTCCGTGCGGTCGCCCTGCACCCGTCCCGCCGCGCCGATGGCGGCGAGCTTCAGCGAGATGTCGGCATACGACGCCTGTGACGACTGCGACTCGTGTAGTTCGAGCGCGGTCAGCGCACTGATGGCGTGGCGCCGCGCGAAGCCGCCTTCGCTGGGGTAGCGGTCGAAACGCTCGATCAGCATCACGTCGCGGCCGTCGGGCAGGCGCAGCAACTCGGTCGCCGGCACGGTCAGGCCGCAGGTGCGCGCCAGCTCCAGCGTGGCGCGCTCCACCGCCGGGATGTTGAAGCGGTCGCCGACCGACGGGAACTTGGCGAGGTACTGGACGCCGTCCTTCACCACCACCGCCTTCGGACGGGCGCCGCCCATGCTCGGGCCGGCATCGAACAGCTGCTCGAGTTCGTGCGGCACCGGTTCGCTGCGCTGCACCCTGTCGGCCGCGTCGAGCAGGTAGCGCACGTCGGCCACCGGCACCAGCCGGCCCCGGGTCTCGTCGTGGTCCAGGCCCGGTCGGATGTCGAGCGCGCCGAACCGGTTCGACCCGGCCTCCATCAGGTAGCGCGTCTCGGCCAGTGCATTTGGTGGCGCCTTCAGGATGTTCTCGATGACCCGCCGGCCCCACATGTCGGGCATGGCGTCGCGCACGGCACCGAAGAACTCCAGGCCATTGGAGGGTTCGTACGTGCGTTGCGAGCCGGGAACCGCGGTGGCCAGCGACAGCGTCGCGGCATCGATCGGAATGGCCTTGGGCCGTTCGAGGTACTTCGCCCCGAAGCCGAAGCTCGACGACACGACCGCCAGCCCCTCTTCGACGATGGACAGTTGCCCGGCCGGAACGGCCTTCAGCTCGCCCGGCAGCCAGGCGAAGACGACACCCTTGAATTCAGAAGGCATAGGGGTCCTCCTCGGCGTCCCTGCCCCTCGATCCGGTGGCGCGCTTGCGCTGTTCGAGCTGGCGCCGGGCTCGGCCGGCGGCGTCGGCATCAGGGTCGGCAGCCCTTTGGAGAATCGGCAACAGGTTGGAGACTTCCATCGCGGACAGCCACGAAGAAAAGCTGACCGCGGGGTCGCCCCGCTCGATGCGCTGCAAGGTGGCGACGCTCATGCGGGCACGCTCCGCAAAGTCGGCCTGCGTGAGGTTGCGCGCCAGGCGGGCCAGGCGGATCGCCGCCCCCAGCTGGCCGGAGGCCGCGACGGACGCAGGGCTGGCAAAGGCGGCTTCGGGACGGCGCATGACTTCTCGCAGTCAAAGGAATGCATCATATCTGATGCATTGACAAAGCAATAATCCATCATATTTGCTGCCTTAATAAGATAAGGTAGCAATTAAGCTGTAAACCGCCTCAAACTGAATCGGTCCATTCGTCCCTGTTTCATCCCCCGTCGAATGCGGAGCCAATCGCCGCCGCAACCTCAGCAGCCAGGCTCTCCTGCAACAGCGCCGGAAACTCCTTCTTCAGCTTGTTCGACACCAGTCCTCCGCTGTCGCGCACCGAACGGATGATCCGGTCGATGTCGGCGTCAGGCCCCTCGATGAACTGCTTGACCCGTTCGCGCGCGGTGCGAAGGCTGCGCAGATGACGCGCTTCCTTGCGCATTTCCTGCTCGAGGGTCGATTGCACGACCTCGGCCAGGTACTCCACGTGGTCGGTCAGGTCGGGATAGCGCCACGCAGGCAAGGCGTCGTCGTAGGCATCGAAGCGAAGGTTGCTGCGCACCCCGTCGTCTGCCACCTCTTCCGCGCCGAAGCGCCAGGCTTCGGCGTACTTGCGCATCAACGGTCGCGAGAACAACTCGAGCACCTCGTCATAGCCACGCCGGCGGACGACGCTGCTGATGATCGTGGCCGACACCGGCAGGATGAACGGCGTCGCCACCGCACCATCGCGCCGCAGCGTGTCGTTGATCAGGAAGCGCGAGATCCGCCCGTTGCCGTCGGACATCGGGTGGATGTAGACGAAGCCGAACGACAGCACCGCCGCCCGCACCAGCGCCGACGCGCCGGCCGTGCGTTCTGCAAAACTTCGCAGCCCGGACAGCAACGCGGGCGCGTCTTCCCAATGAGGCGCGATGTAGTAGACCACCTCGATGAAGCCATCGATCTCACCGACGAACACCGGTGAGCGGCGCACGCCGTAACGCGTCGCGCGCGGGCCGAGAATCTGCGATTGCAGCTCGCCCAGCGCGTCGATCGACAAGGGGTCGTCGCCCTGGCCGCAACGCTGCTCCATCGCCGATGCAAAGCGCCGCACGCGATCGACGTGCTGCTCTTCGTGCTCGATCGCGAAGCTCGCCCGGCTTTCCTTGACCGTCAGCCAGACCACGCTGCGCAGCAACAGGTCGGCGCCGAACTCGACTTCAAGCGCGGCGAGTTGCTTCGCACAGTCGTAGTCCTCGGCTTCGCGCACACGGGCCGTGCGCAGCACCATGGGGCAATAGTCTCGTGTGCCCGGCAGGTTGTCGCGAACCCGCCAGCGCGGGTCGTTCACGACCCGGCGCGCGGTCACGCAGGATTCCTCGTCGAGCGCGGCCACGTAGTTGCCGGACGCGACGCCCGCGAAGGCCAGCCGGTGCCCCGTCAGGTACTCGTAGAAGAAGCAGGCCCGGCGCGCATACTGGCCGGTCGGTTCGGCGGCGATCCAGGCCTCCAGCACCGACACCTCCACCACGGCGAACAGGCGTGCCAGGAACTCGAGGTGGACGCCCTCTCGTTTCAACGCGAAGGCCAGATGCCCGGGCACGGTGTCCGAGGG
>NZ_JBFUGN010000594.1:0-3849 GCF_056402895.1 Rhizobacter sp. P3_B12
GGGGCGAACGGCGCCGCCAACGCCGCGAACAAGCCGAACAGCAGTAAGCCGGGACGGTCATGAACCCCTCCCGCCCGTTCATTGAAAGACCGGTAGCGACCTCGCTGCTGATGGTCGCCATCGTGCTCGCCGGCCTGGTGGGCTTCAAGTTCCTGCCGCTGGCCGCGCTGCCGCAGGTCGACTACCCGACCATCCAGGTGCAGACGCTCTACCCCGGCGCCAGCCCCGAGGTGATGACGAACACCGTCACCGCGCCGCTCGAGAAGCAGTTCGGCCAGATGCCGGGCCTGCAGCGCATGAGTTCGTCGAGCGCCGCCGGCGTCTCGATCGTCACGCTGCAGTTCTCGCTCGGCCAGACGCTCGACGTCGCCGAGCAGGAAGTGCAGGCCGCCATCAACGCCGGCGGCTCGCTGCTGCCGGCCGACCTGCCGGCGCCGCCGGTCTACGCCAAGGTCAACCCGGCCGATGCGCCGGTGCTGACGCTCGCGATCACCTCCGACTCGCTGCCGCTCACCGAGGTGCAGAACCTCGTCAACACGCGGCTCGCGCAGAAGATGTCGCAGGTCAGCGGCGTCGGCCTCGTGTCGCTGAGCGGCGGCCAGCGCCCTGCCGTGCGCATCCAGGCCGACACGCAGGCCCTCGCGTCGTACGGCATCGGCATCGACACCTTGCGCACCGCCATCACCGGCGCCAACGCGAACAGCGCCAAGGGCAGCTTCGACGGCCCGACCCGCACCTACAGCATCAATGCCAACGACCAGCTGCTGACGGTGGACGACTACAAGTCGCTGGTGGTCGCGTGGCGCAACAACGCGCCGGTGCGCATCGCCGACGTGGCCCAGGTCGTCAACAGCGCCGAGAACGTGCGCCTGGGCGCCTGGGCCGGCATCGACTGCGCCGAGTGCGCGGCCCACCCCGATGCGCGCCCGCTGGTGCCTGCGATCATCCTGAACGTGCAGCGCCAGCCCGGCGCCAACGTGATCGCCACCGTCGACGGCATCAAGGCGCGCCTGCCCGAACTGCAGGCCGGGCTGCCGCCGAGCGTCAGCGTCAACGTCCTCAGCGACCGCACCACCGGCATCCGCGCGTCGGTCAAGCACGTGGAGTTCGAACTGCTGCTGGCCGTGGTGCTGGTGGTGATCGTGATCTTCGCGTTCCTGCACAGCGTGCGCGCCACCGTGATCGCGAGCCTGGCGGTGCCGATCTCGCTGATCGGCACCTTCGGCGTGATGTACCTGCTGGGCTACAGCCTGAACAACCTGAGCCTGATGGCGCTGACCATCGCGACCGGCTTCGTCGTCGACGACGCGATCGTGATGATCGAGAACATCGCCCGCTACATCGAGGAAGGCGAGCCGCCGATGCAGGCAGCGCTGAAGGGCGCGACGCAGATCGGCTTCACGATCATCTCGCTGACCGTCTCGCTGATCGCGGTGCTGATCCCGCTGCTGTTCATGGGCGACGTGGTGGGCCGGCTGTTCCGCGAGTTCGCGGTGACGCTCGCGATCACGATCCTGATCTCGGCGGTGGTGTCGCTGACGCTGGTGCCGATGATGTCCGGCCGTTGGCTCACCCAGCACGAGGATCCGAAGACGGCGACGGGCTTCGGTGCCGCGACACAACGCCTGTTCGATCGCGTGATCGCCCAGTACGACGTCTGGCTCACCTGGGTGCTCGACCGCCAGGCGCTCACGCTGCTGGTGGCCGCCGCGACGCTCGCGCTGACCGTCGTGCTGTACCTGGTGATCCCGAAGGGCCTGTTCCCGACCCAGGACACCGGCCAGCTCAAAGCCCGGCTCGAAGCCGCGCAGGACGTCTCGTACAGCCGAATGGCCGCCCTGCAGCAGCAGGCCGCGCAAGCCGTGCTGGCCGACCCGGATGTCGCGAGCCCCAGCTCGTTCACCGGCGTCGACGCGGCCAACAACACGATGCTGAACACCGGCAGCATGCTGATCAACCTGCGCGGCCAGCGCAGCGGCACGCAGGCGCAGATCATGGATCGGCTGCGCGAGCGGGTGCAGAAGGTGGCCGGCGTCACGCTGTACCTGCAGCCCACGCAGGACCTGACGATCGACGCCGAATCCGGCCCCACCGAATACCGCGTGTCGCTCGAAGGCGTCAGCAGCGACATCGTCGCCGAATGGGCGCACAAGCTGGCCGACCAGCTGCGCACCGTGAAGCAGGTGCGCAACATCGTCACCGATGCCGGCGCGCAGGGCATGTCGGCCTACATCGACATCGACCGCGACACCGCATCGCGCCTGGGCATCACCGCCAGCGCCATCGACGACGCGCTGTACAGCGCGTTCGGCCAGCGCATCGTCTCGACGATCTTCACCGAGACCAACCAGTACCGCGTGATCCTCGAGGCGCAGCCCGGCCTGGTGAACAGCGCGCAGACGCTGGGCCTCTTGAACCTGCGCACCAGCTCGGGCGAGGCGACGCCGCTGTCGGCGATCGCCACCATCCGAGAGAAGCCGGCGCCGCTGCAGATCACGCACGTCGCGCAGTACCCGGCGACGACGCTCGGCTTCGACACCGCGAGCGGCGAATCGCTCGGCCATGCGGTCGACGCGATCCGGCAGGCCGCGAAGGACATCGCGCTGCCCCCCTCCGTCACGATGACCTTCCTCGGCGCGGCCGGCGCCTACCAGGCCTCGCTCGCCAACGAGCTGTGGCTGATCCTCGCGGCGCTGGTGTGCGTGTACATCGTGCTGGGCGTGCTGTACGAGAGCTACATCCACCCGCTGACGATTTTGTCGACGCTGCCATCGGCGGGCGTCGGCGCGCTGCTCGCGTTGATGCTGTCGGGCAACGACCTGGGCGTGATCGGCATCATCGGCATCATCCTGCTGATCGGCATCGTCAAGAAGAACGCGATCATGATGATCGACTTCGCGATCGATGCCGAGCGCCACCAGGGCAAGTCGCCGCGCGAGGCCATCCACCAGGCCGCGCTGCTGCGCTTCCGGCCGATCCTGATGACGACGCTGGCGGCGCTGTTCGCCGCGCTGCCGCTGATGTTCGGCGGCGGCGAAGGCTCCGAGCTGCGCATGCCGCTCGGGCTGTCGATCTTCGGCGGGCTGATCGTGAGCCAGGTGCTGACGCTGTTCACGACGCCGGTGATCTACCTCGGCTTCGACCGGCTGGGCCGGCGCGTGCGGCGCGCCGGCGCCATCCCTGACGGAGCGGCGGGATGAACCTCTCCAGGCCCTTCGTCACGCGGCCGATCGCGACCGTGCTGCTGACCATCGGCATGGCGCTGGCCGGCATCGGCGCGTTCTTCGTGCTGCCGGTGGCGCCGCTGCCGCAGGTGGATTTCCCGACCATCTCGGTCAGCGCCTCGCTGCCCGGCGCGAGCCCCGACACGATGGCCAGCAGCGTCGCCACGCCGCTGGAGCGGCACCTGGGCACCATCGCCGGCGTCAACGAGATGACCTCGTCGAGCTCGAGCGGCTCGGCCCGCGTGACGCTGCAGTTCGACCTGAGCCGCAACATCGACGGCGCGGCGCGCGAGGTGCAGGCGGCGATCAACGCATCGCGCGCCGACCTGCCGTCCACGCTGCGCAGCAACCCGACCTACCGCAAGGCGAACCCGTCGGACGCGCCGATCATCATCCTCGCGCTCACTTCGAAGACCCGCACGCCGGGGCAGATCTACGACGCGGTGTCGAACATCGTGCAGCAGAAGCTCGCGCAGGTCGACGGCGTCGGCGACGTCGAGCTCGGCGGCGGCTCGCTGCCCGCCGTGCGCGTCGAGCTGCTGCCGTTCGCGCTGAACCGCTTCGGCGTCAGCTCCGAGGATGTGCGTGCTGCCATCCAGGCCTCGAACGCGAACCGGCCCAAGGG
>NZ_JBFUGN010000595.1:0-3849 GCF_056402895.1 Rhizobacter sp. P3_B12
GACCTGCACGGCACCCATGCGATGCTGATCGTGCTGCCGCAGATCAACGACTTCCGCAGCCGCTATCCCGACATCGAGCTCGTCATCAGCAGCGGAGACCGGCTGGTGGATCTCGTGCGCGAGGGCGTCGATTGCGTCGTGCGTGCCGGCCAGCTGCGCGATTCCAGCCTCATCGCGCGCCGGCTTGCCGTGCTGCCGCAAGTGCTGTGCGCCAGCCCCGACTACCTGGCCCGCTTCGGCACGCCGCGCCATCCCGACGAACTGGCCGACCACCAGATGGTGCGATTCTTCTCGAGCACCGGTGGCATCGACTATCCGTTGACACTGCTGATCGACGGCGTGGCGAAGGATTACTCGCTGCGTGGCTGGGTCAGCGTCAACGACGCCGAGAACTACGCGCTGTGTGCCCGGCGCGGCTGCGGCATCGTTCAATTGCCGCGCTTCCACGTGGACGAGGACCTGAAGGCGGGTCGCCTGGTGGAGCTGCTGCAGGCGTGGCCCAGCCCGTCGATACCCCTGTCGGCGCTCTATCCCTACCGGCGCCAGCTCTCGCCGCGGGTGCGGGTGTTCGTCGATTGGCTGGTGCAGCTGTACGCGCATGCGTTTCCGGTCGACGGTTCCGCGGTAATTGGAGTACACCGGGACTCCAGCGCCCGCAAGGAGCCTCCATGAGCACCGACTTTCGCGCCCAGATCATTGCCCCGGCAGCGGCCTATGGGCAGGGCGACACCGGCCTGTTCCCGTTCGACCTGTTCGACCGCCAGTGCCTGGCGCAGGGCGATTCGTGGTTCTCGATCGGCTCGATTCCGCCGGGGCTCACGAGCAACGTGCTGGCCGAGCTGTGGCTTTCGCAGGCGACGGTGATCGTCAACTGCGCGCGGCCGAGCAAGACGCTCGCGCACATGGCCGACTCGCTGTCGGAGACGATGTTCCTGCGGCTGCTGCGCGGGCCGTCGTCGTTCCAATGGGATGCGATCCTGCTGTCGGGCGGCGGCAACGACCTGATCGATGCCGCGTCGGTCGGCCCCGATGCGCCGCGCGACCGGCGGCTCCTGCTGCGCGCCGACGAGCGCGCGGCCGTGCCGGCCGATGCGGTGGGCTACCTCAGCGAGGACGGCTGGCACACCTTCGAGCAACACCTGGGCGAGGTCTTCGCGTGGTTCATCGCCGAGCGCGCCTCGGGGCAGAACTGGCACACGCCGACCGTGCTGCACAACTACGCGCCGATCATGCCGAGGCCGAGTGGCGCGGGCTTCGTCAGCGGGCCGTGGCTGCAGCCGGCGTTGGCAGCCTTCGAGGTGCCGATCGACGACTGGGGTGCCGTGGCGGCCGAGTTGATGCAGCGGCTGGATCGGCTGCTGCGCGGCCTGGTGGATGCGCACCTGGCGGCRGACCCGGCCGATACGCTGGTGGTCGTCGACACGCAGGCGGCGGGGTTGGTGCCGGCGGAGCCCACGGCCGAAGGCGTGTCGGGGGACTGGCAGAACGAGATCCACCCGACGCGCGAGGGCTACAAGAAGCTGGGTGTCGCCTGGCGGGCGGTGCTGGATGGGTTGCTGTAGCTGCAGAGCCCGCGCTGGGTGATTCAAGGCCCGGCACGACGGCCGGCGGTCAGCAACAGTTCGTTCGGCCCTGCCCAGCCAGTGGAGGTCGTGAAGGCCGACAGCCTGTCTTCCATCTCGGCCCACGCGGCGCCTGCTGCGGCCTCGTYGAGGCGGCCGAGGATCTGGTTGATCGGGCTCGCCGAGCTGCGCAGGAACTCGATGTACGCCCTGACCGACGGCATCTGGAAGGGGGCATCGATCCGGGTCGTCGCCACCGCCTCGAATCCCGCAGCAGAGAACAGCGCGTCGATGCGACCGGGCTGGCCCAGGCTGAGCAGGCTGCCGGGTGCGTACGGGTCGCGCGGCGGCAGGCCGGCGTGCTTCAACGCCGTCGACAGCAGCATCGTGATGCACGGGTTGCGATCCGCCTGCGAGAACACCACGGTGCAGGCAGCGCCGCCGGGGCGAAGCGCCCGGTGCATCTCGCGCAGCGCGCGCAGCGGATCGGGAAACAGCATCAGGCCGAGGCGGCACACGACCGCGTCGAAGCTGGCCGGCTCGACGCCGAGATCCTGGCCATCGGCCACCTGCGTCTGCACGTTGGCATGGCCGGCGCGTGCGGCGTTGGCCTGTGCCAGTGCCAGGATCGCCGGCGACAGGTCGGTGGCGAGCACGTGACCGGTCGCACCGACCCGTTCAGCGGTGTCCAGCGTCTGGCCGCCAGCACCGGCGGCCACGTCGAGCACGCGCGAGCCGGGGCCGATGCCGGCCATGTCGAGCATGCCTTCGGTCGCGCGGGCGAGCCAGGCGCGGATCTGCGGCTCGTGCGCATCCCAGCCGGCGGCCGCCTGGTCCCACTGCGCACGCGCGGATGCCTGTGCTGTCGGCGTTGACGATGCTGGCTCGGTCATGGTCGGTCTCCGCAGTGTTGATCGGGCGGCTCAGGGGAGCTCGAACTCCTTCAGATCGCCCCACAGGTACGACAGGTAGGCCGCGCGCACACCGGGTACGCGGCAGGCCTCCAGCAGCCCGGCGCACTGGGTTCGTGCCGAGATGTTGGCGGCCAGCCAATCGTCGAGGGGCGCGCCGGCGGCCTGTGCGAGCAGGCCGGGCAGGAACACGAGGTCGAGTGCGCGCGGCGCCTGTGGCGGCACCCGCTCGGGCCGGTTGCTCGAGACCTCGTACCAGGTCTGGAACCTGGCGGGCACCGTGCCGGTCTCCGTCGGCAGCGATCGCATGCGATCCCGCAGCGTGATCGCGTTGGCGAACGGCGGCTGATGGTCTCCGAACCAGGCGAGCACCGCGGGCCTTTGCGCGTTGCCGAGAACCGCTTCGCGGGTGAGTTTCAGCTCGCGTTCGAACTCCCGGCTGCGCCACACGTAGTCGGCGACGCTGCGGGCTTCGTCTGCGGAGTTGAAATCCCTGGCCGCTGCGGCGCGAAGCCCGGCCGGCACCCGGTCCATCTCGACGCCATGCTCGGCGTGGTTGAAGATCGTGAGCGCGAAGAGGAACACCGGCTGGTCGCGCTGGCGCTTGGTCGCCAGGACGCGCCGCGCGGCTTCATGCACCAGCGCATCCGGCGTGCCCCAGGCCTCGGGCAGGCCCAGCTCGGCCGCGTCGAGGAACTCGTCGAAGCCGTAGCCGGCATACGCGATGCGGCCATTCATCATGCCGCCGCGTGTCGGGTACAGCGCGACGGTGCGATAGCCGGCCGCCTTCAGCGAGCGCACGAACGAGCGGTGGACGTGCGGCGCGACGCTGAACGATGCGAACTCGCCCGCGGGCCCGAACGCGTCGTGGGGCACACCCGTCGCGAACGCGAACTCCGAGAGCCAGGTGCTGCCGCCAAAGACATGCACTTGCAGCGGCCCATGCGCGATCGTGCTGCTGGCGGCGGCGAAGGCCTCCATGCCGCACAGCGATGCGGAGCAGCCTGCGAGAGTCGCCGGATTGAACTGGCTTTCCTGCAGGAAGACGACGATGTCGGCCGGCTTGGGACCGGGCTTGGGATCGGGATGGGCCTCCGCCGAGAGCAGCTTCAGGCTCTCGCGCCGGAACGCCGTGGTGTCGGTGGCCGCCACGCCCCACTGGGGATCGAGGGAGGCCGTCGCGAAGAAGCCGAGGGCCGGCCGTTCGTCCAGCCCCGCGCCGACGAACCAGGCGCCTGCGGCTTTCAGGTTCGACACCTCTTTCGCGACGAGGACGCCGCTGTAGGTGACGAGGAGCGCGGCCAGCGCCGCGGCAGTGGTCGCAGCCGACCGGCCCGGATGGCGGCCCGGAGGATTCCATTGCCAGGCCATGACGC
>NZ_JBFUGN010000596.1:0-3847 GCF_056402895.1 Rhizobacter sp. P3_B12
GATCAGGGGATGCAGGATGGCTTCGAGCTGCGATTTCGCGGCGGGGTCGGCGAACACGATCTCGCGCATGCGGGCGCGGTCGAGGCCGCCGTCGGCGCCGATCGCCGCGGCACCGAACTGCGCGCGCAAGGCATCGATCGCCGCGCCGCCCGGCGCCGCCAGCGAACGGGCGATGGCATCGGTGTCGATCACCGCCGCGCCCAGGTCGGCGAGCATGCCCGCGACCGTGCTCTTGCCGCTGCCGATGCCGCCGGTCAGGCCGATGCGCAGCGCGGCCATGCGGTTGCTCCGGCGTTCAGGCCCAGCCGAGCCAGCCGAGCACGCGCGCGTGGCCTGCGAGCAGCACGACGATGCCGCCGCCGGCGAGGAAGGGGCCGAACGGCACATAGCGCCCCTCGCGCAGCGAACTCATGGCCTTCATGCCGATGCCGACCACCGCGCCGATCACCGAGGCACCCAGCACGATCGGCAACACCATCTGCCAGCCCAGCCAGGCGCCCAGCGCCGCGAGCAGCTTGAAGTCGCCGAAGCCCATGCCCTCCTTGCCGGTGGTCAGCTTGAAGAGCCAGTAGACGGACCACAGCGACAGGTAGCCGGCGACCGCGCCCCACAGCGCCAGCGGCAGCGGGATCGTCCAGCCGAGCGCGCAGGCCACCAGGCCGGCCCACAGCAGCGGCAGCGTCAGGTTGTCGGGCAGCAGCGTGGTGTCCCAGTCGATGCCGGCCAGCGCGATCAGCACCGCCACCATGCCGCACCACAGCAAGGCCACCGGCTGCGCGCCGAAGCGCCATCCGACGGCTGCGAACAGCACGCCGGTCAGGATCTCGATGAACGGGTAGCGCGCCGAGATGCGCGTCTTGCAGGCCGAACAGCGCCCGCGCAGCCACAACCAGCTCAGCACGGGAATGTTCTCGTACCAGGTGATCATGTGGCCGCACGACGGGCAGCGCGAGCGCGGCTTCGACAGCGTGATCGGCTCGGGGACGTCGATCTTGACGCCGAGCATCTCGGCGCTGTCGATCTTCCAGCCACGCTCCAGTGCCATCGGCAGGCGATGGATCACGACGTTCAGGAAGCTGCCGATGCACAGGCCGAAGACGGCCAGTGCAGCGGGGGTCAGGAAGATTTCAAGCAGGTCCTTGTCCATCTCGGCCGGTCACACCACCTGGCCGATCTTGAAGATGGGCAGGTACATCGACACGACGATGCCGCCGATCAGGACGCCCAGGATCACGATGATGAACGGTTCCATCAGGCTCGACAGGCCCTTGACGGCCTCGTCGACCTCGTCCTCGTAGAACTCGGCCGACTTGCCGAGCATGCCGTCGAGCGAGCCGGATTCTTCACCGATGGCGCACATCTGCAGGACCATCGTCGGGAAGATGCCGGTGGTCGACATCGAGGTCGTCAGGCTGGCGCCGGTCGACACATCCTTCTGGATCTGTTCGGTGGCTTCCTTGAAGACGGCATTGCCGGAGGCACCACCGACCGAGTCGAGCGCTTCGACGAGCGGCACGCCGGCGGCGAACATGGTCGACAGCGTGCGGGTCCAGCGGGCGACCGCCGACTTGTAGACCAGGTCACCGAACACCGGAACCTTCAGCAGCAGGCGGTCCATCGCCTTCTGCATCTTCTCGGAGCGCTTCCAGGATTCCAGGAAGAAGTAGGTGCCGCCGCCCAGGAAACCGAAGATCGCCCACCAGTAGCTGACGAAGAACTTCGACAGCGCGATCACCACCAGCGTCGGTGCGGGGAGATCGGCGCCAAACGACTTGAACACTTCCTCGAAGGCCGGGATCACGAAGATCATGATGACCGCGATGACGACGAAGGCGACGACCAGCACCGCCACCGGGTACATCAGCGCCGACTTGATCTTGTTCTTGATGGCCATCGTCTTTTCTTGATAGATGGCCAGTCGATCAAGCAGCGCTTCCAGGATACCGCCGGCTTCACCGGCCTCCACCAGGTTGCAGTACAGCGCGTCGAAATACAGGGGGTGCTTGCGGAATGCCGACGACAGGCTGGTACCTGTCTCGACGTCGGTGCGGATGTCGGTCAGCAGCTTGGTCAGGCGCGGATTGGCGCTGCCGCGCGCGACGATGTCGAAGGCCTGCAGCAGCGGCACGCCGGCGCGCATCATCGTCGCCAGCTGGCGCGTGAAGATCGCGATGTCCTTCTGCTTGATCGAGCGGCCGCCGCCCATGCGGCGCTTCTTGACCTTGTTGACCAGGATGCCCTGGCGGCGCAGGCTGGCGCTGACCACGGCTTCGCCGCCCGCGCGCATCTCGCCGCGAACGATCTTGCCGTTCTTGTCCTTGCCTTCCCACTCGAAGACGAATTCCCGGATGTTGCTCTTCGCCGCAGTCGCAGTTGCCATGGTGCCTCCGAGAACACACCGGTCCTCGTCCCGTTGAATAGTTGTTCGACACGTGCCGCGAACGGCACGGATTGCATCACTCGTTGGTGACGGAGATGACCTCTTCCAGCGTCGTGAATCCGGCACGGACCTTGATCAGGCCGGATTGACGCAGGTCGCGGATGCCTTCCTTGCCGGCCTGGTCCGCGATGTCCATCGCCGTTCCTTCGGCCAGGATGATGCGCTGAATGTCTTCGCTGATGGGCATCACTTGGTAAATGCCGACACGGCCTTTGTAGCCGTTGCTGCAGGCGGAGCATCCGACAGCCCGGTACGGTTTCCAGGTGCCGTCGATGTCCTTCTCGGCGAAACCGGCCTTCAGCATCGCCTCGCGCGGGTAGTCGGCGGGCGTCTTGCACACCTCGCACAGGCGCCGTGCGAGGCGCTGCGCAGTGATCAGCAACACGCTGGACGCGATGTTGAACGGGGCCACGCCCATGTTCAGCAAGCGGGTCAGGGTGGTCGGCGCGTCGTTCGTGTGCAGCGTCGACATCACCATGTGGCCCGTCTGAGCCGCCTTGATCGCGATGTCGGCGGTCTCCAGGTCGCGGATTTCGCCGACCATGATCACGTCCGGATCCTGGCGCAGGAACGACTTCAGGGCCGCCGAGAAGGTGAGCCCGGCCTTGTCGTTGACGTTGACCTGGTTGATGCCCGGGAGGTTGATTTCCGCGGGGTCCTCGACGGTCGAGATGTTGACGCCCGGCTGATTCAGGATGTTCAGGCAGGTGTAGAGCGACACGGTCTTGCCGCTGCCGGTCGGGCCGGTCACGAGGATCATGCCGTATGGGCGCCCGATGCACTTCAGCAGGCGGTCTTTCTCGATCTTCTCGTAGCCGAGGGCTTCGATGCCGAGCTTGGCGCTGGACGGGTCGAGAATCCGGATCACGATCTTCTCGCCGAACAGCGTGGGCAAGGTGCTGACCCGGAAGTCGATCGCCTTGTTGCCGAACTTCAGCTTCATCCGGCCGTCTTGCGGGACGCGCTTCTCGGAGATGTCTAGCCGCGAGATCACCTTGATGCGCGATGCGAGCTTTTCCTTGATCGCGATCGGCGGCTGCGTGATTTCACGCAACTCGCCGTCGACGCGGAAACGCACGCGGTAGTGGTATTCGTAGGGCTCGAAGTGCAGGTCGGAGGCGCGGGCATTGATCGCGTCGATCAGCATCTTCTGCAGGAAGCGCACGACCGGGGCGTCCTCGACGTCGGTCGTGACCTCCTGGCTTTCCGGTGCCGCCGTGGTGTCTTCGTCGGTGACGTCGAATTCGAATTCGCCGCCGACGATGTTCTCGAGCGACTCGGTGGCGCTGGCACCGCTGCTCTCGAGGATCTTCGCCAGCTTGTCGTGCTCGACGATGATCCATTCCGGCGACAGCTGCGTCGCGAACTTGATGCGTTCAGCGGCTTCCTGGTCGGTCGGGTCGGCAC
>NZ_JBFUGN010000597.1:0-3834 GCF_056402895.1 Rhizobacter sp. P3_B12
TGCCAGACCATCCCCACCGCGAACCCTTCCACGGGAAACGGCGGCTCGACGAGCAGCAGCCTGTCCCCTCGGTCTCGCACCAGAAGCTCCGGCACCAGGGCCACGAAGTCGGACCCCGCCACGATCTCCGGCACGAACAGGAACGAAGCCGCCGACAGCACCACCTTGCGCTTGTGCCCCAGCGCCGCCAGCGTGCTGTCCACCGGCGTGACGAAGTCGGCCCCGCGCAGCGAGACGATCACGTGCTCCAGCTGCGCAAACTGCGCGACCGAGATCTTGCGCCGCAGCCGTGGATGGTCCCGCCGGCCGATCAGCACATAGCGCTCATCGAACAGGTGCCGCGTCCGCAGGCCCGGTGGCGCGACCTCCGGCGTCATCAGCGCCAGGTCCACGTCGCCCCGCGCCATCTGCGCTTCCAGCTGCGGCAGGTCCAGGTTGCGCAGCGCCACGCGCACGCCGGGTGCCCGGGTGCGCAGCTCCACGACCAGCGGCTTGACCACGGCCGCCTGCAGGTAGTCCGTGCAGGCGATGGTGAAGGTCAGCTCCGCCTTGGCCGGGTCGAAGTTCCGGTGCGTGGCGAYGGTGGCGCGCACCAGGTCCAAGGCCTGGCGCAAGGGGTCCAGCAGCTCGATGGCCTTGGCGGTCGGCGTCATGCCGCGTTGCGCAGGGATGAGCAACGGGTCGTCGAACGCGTCGCGCAGGCGGCTCAACTGCGCGCTGACCGCCGGTTGACTCAGGTGCAGGCGGGCGGCCGCCTTGGTCACGTTCTGCTCCACCAGCAAGGCCTCCAGCGTGACGAGCAGGTTGAGGTCGAGGCGCATGCTATCCATGCCATGGATAGTAGCCAAACAAAGCCTCGATTTCACAGATGGTTCGCGACTGCCGAGACTTGCGCCATCGCCCTACCGGCACCACCGATGAAGAGTGAATCGATGCAGAAGAAGGTCTTGATCGTCCATGCGCACCCCGAGCCCACATCGCTGACCCGCCAGCTCGTGGAGGTGTCCTTGCAAACGCTGCGGCAGCAGGGGCACGAGGTGCTGCAGTCGAATCTGTACGACATGCGCTGGAAGGCCGTGTTCGACGAACACGATTTCCCCAGCCGGGCCGACCCGGATCGCCTGTCGTTCATTTCGGAGTCCGGGCACGCCTATTTCGGTGGACATCAGGTCGTGGACATTGCCGCCGAGCAGCAGAAAGTGCTGGCTGCCGATGCGGTGCTCTTCCAGTTCCCGCTCTGGTGGTTCGGCATGCCGGCCATCATGAAGGGCTGGGTGGACAGGGTGTGGGCCTACGGCCTCGCGTACGGCTACCGGAACGCGGGCAACCAGTACCGCTATGGCGATGGTGCCTTCAAGGGCAAGCGGGCGATGCTCGCCGTCGCGGTCGGCGGCCCGGCCAGGGATTATTCGCCGCGGGGCATCAACGGGCCGCTCGAGCAGTTGCTCTTCCCCATCACGCACGGCTCGCTCCATTTCCCCGGCTTCGACGTGCTGCCCACCTTCGCCGTCTATGGCACGGGACGCATCGCTGCGGAGGAGGTCGCTGCGGCCAGGCAAGCCTGGCGCTCGCGCGTCGAACGTCTCTTCGAAGAAGCGCCCATCCCCTTCCGGCCGCAGAACGGTGGCGACTATCCGGACGGCCACGTCCTGGYGGCTCATGTCGCGGCCGGCCAGAGCGGACTGGTGGCGCACATCGCGGATGCGGAGGCGGACATCAGCGCCCGTGACGCGCGTTCGGCAGGAACCGATCCGTGCCTCAGGTGCTGATGCCTTAGCGGTCGGCGTTCTCCGCGGGGGGGCGCCCGCGCCGGAATGCATCCCACCAGTGCCAGGTCTGCGCGGCCGCATCGTAGGCGGTGCGGCCGGGCACCCGGAGCTCCACCTCGGTGCCGCGCCCGATCGTGCTGCGGACCTCCAGTTGCCCACCGATGATGCCGGCGCGCTCGCGCATGCCTGGCAACCCGAAGTGGCTGGCGGGCTGCTGGCCCGCGATCGTCGCCGCTTCGATGCCTTTGCCGTCGTCGGCGATCGTCAGCCGGAACTGCCGCACGCCGTAGTGCAGCGTGACGGTGATGTGCCGTGCCTCGGCGTGGCGGAAGCTGTTGCGCAGCGCCTCGCCGGCGATGCGCCACGCCTCCTCGCGCACGAGCGGGTTCAAGTGGCGCGTCGCTCCGTCGACCGCGACGCCGGCGACAGGCGCGTTGGCCGCCGGATGGGCGTTGGTCAAGTCGGCGCCGATCGCAGCGATCGCCTCGGCGAGGTCATTGACCTCGACCGTCGAGCTGCGCAGGCCCTGCACGGCCTCGCGCCCTTCGACGATCGCCGACTCTGCACGCTCGAGAGCGAGCTCGAGCCGCTGTTTCGCTTCGAGCGGCCGCTCCGGCAGGGCGTTGAGGGCCGTACGGAACCAGAGCAGCGACGCCTGATAGGTCTGCAGCAGCGTGTCGTGCAGCTCGCGCGCGATGCGTGCACGCTCGCCGAGCCGCGCATAGAGCGCGATCGCGAATCGGCGGTGCAACTGGCGCACGCGCAAGCGGTACGCGAGCCAGAGCGTCGTGAGCAGCAATGCGGCGGYGAGGACCCGGAAATACCACGTCGCATACCACGGCGGCGGAACGCGGATCCTGAGCGCGAGCTCGCTGTCGCTCCAGTCTCCGCGGGCGCCGCGCGCCTGGACCAGAAACGTGTAATTGCCCGTCGGCAGCATCGTGTACGTCGCGCTGCGCCGGGCGCTGTCCGTCTCGTTCCATTTCGTCTCCAAGCCCTCGAGCCGGTACCGGTAGCGCGTGCGCGCCGGATCGGCATAGTTCAAGGCGGCGAAGTCGAACGACACGATGCTGCGCGATTCAAGCTCCAGCGAAGCAGYGGACCAGATGGGCCGCATCAGCGGCGCGCTTCCGGGCAGCACCGGTTCGCCGAACAAGCGAAAGCCGGTCAAGAACACCGGCAGCGCGAGCTGGCGCTCGACGACCTGCCCGGGGAAGAACGCCACCAGCCCCTTCTGCGAGCCGAAGAACATCTCCCCGCTGGAGCTTTGGGCGGCGACCACGGGCGCAGCGAACCGATCGCTCAACAGGCCATCCGACGCGTGATAGTTCGTGAAGGTCTCGGCGTGCGGATCGAAGCGCGACAGCCCGTTCGGGGTGCTGACCCACAGGCGTCCGTCGTCTTCCTCCAGGATGCCGAGCACCGTGTCCGCGGGAAGCCCGGAGCGCGAGTCGTACGCCTTGAATGTCGCGTCGCGAGGATCGAGCTTGCCCAGCCCGCGGAAGGTCGCGGCCCACACCGTGCCCGCGCGGTCGACGTGAACCGAATTGACGCGGTTGTGGCCGGGCGGCTGCGCGGCACGGAGCTCGGTGGCGAAGACCTTGAAGGTGCCTTCGCGGGGATCGAAACGGTGCACGCCGCGTGACGACGTCGCCAGCCACAGCACACCGCTCGCGTCCTCCGCGATCGAGCGGTACTGGACCAGGCTTTTCGGTTGCGGGCTGAAGGTCGAGAACTGCTCCGTCGCGGGCTCCCAGCGGCTCAGGCCGAAATCCGTCGCGGCCCACAGGCTGCCGCCGCGATCGACCCGCAACGCCGTGACCCGGTTGTGGTTCAGCGATCGCGGATTGGATRCATCGTGGGCGTAGGTCGTGGTCCGGCCCGAACCGGGATCGAAGCGAACGAGACCGTTGCTGCTCGTGCCGAACCACAGGGTGCCGGAGCGGTCCTTCGCGATCGCGCTGACCCCTCGCGCGAAGGCCGGCCGGTCGACCTGCGTGACCTGACCCGTCGTGCGGTCGACACGGTTCAAGCCGCGCTCGGTGCCGATCCACAGGGTGTCCGG
>NZ_JBFUGN010000598.1:0-3834 GCF_056402895.1 Rhizobacter sp. P3_B12
GGTAGAGGTTCGCGAACGCCTCGATGAACGCCTCCGGGTGCCCGGTCGGCAGCCGCGAGGCCTTCTTCGCCGCGTCGCCCAGCCACGGCGAGCCGCGCGTCAGCAGGCGCTTCGGCCCGTCGAGCGAGGCATGCACCAGCAGGTTCGGATCCTCCTGGTGCCAGGTCAGCGAGCCCTGGGTGCCGAACACCCGCAGCCGCAGGTCGTTCTCGCCGCCAATCTCGATCTGCGACGCGATCATCACGCCGCGCGCGCCGCCCCGGTAGCGCAGCAGCAGGTTGCCGTCGTCGTCGAGCCGGCGGCCCGGCACGAAGGCGGTGAGATCCGCGCACAGCGCCTCGATCTCCAGCCCGCAGACGCTCGCCACCAGGTTCTCGGCATGCGTTCCGATGTCGCCGATCGCACCGACGATGCCGCTCCTCGCCGGGTCGACGCGCCAGTCGGCCTGCTTGTGGTCGCCGGCCTCCAGCTGCGTCGCGAGCCAGCCCTGGTTGTATTCGACGATCACCTTGCGGATCTGGCCGAGCTCTCCGCTGCGCACCATCTCGCGCGCCTGCCGCACCATCGGGTAGCCGGTGTAGTTGTGCGTGACGCCGAACACCGTGCCGCTGCGCTCGCGCGCCGCGAGCAGCGCCTGCGCCTGCTCGCTGGTGTGCACCAGCGGCTTGTCGCACACCACGTGGATGCCGGCCTCGGTGAAGGCCTTCGCCACCTCGAAGTGCACGTGATTCGGCGTCACGATGCTGACGAAATCGATGCGCTCGCCGCGCGGGCGTTTCAGCTCGTCGTCGAGCAGCGCCTGCCAGCTGCCGTGGTTGCGCGCGTCGGCCAGGCCGAGATCGCGTCCCGAGGACCGCGCCTTCTCGGCATCGGCCGACAGCGCGCCCGCCACCAGCTCGATCTGCCCATCCAGCGCCATCGCCTTGCGGTGCACCGCACCGATGAACGCACCCCGGCCGCCACCGACCATCGCATATCGCAGCTTGCGCATCAGCAGCCCCTTCTCACTTCTCGAACGACGCGTCGAACGCCCGCGCCGACGGCTTGAAATCGAGCCGGCGCGAGAACGCCGCGCTCTCGGTCGCGCCATGCACGCGGTCCATGCGGCTGTCTTCCCACTCGACGCTCAGCGGCCCCTGGTAGCGGATGTCGTTGAGCGCGACGATGATTCCCTCGAAGTCGATCATCCCGCGCCCGACGCTGCGGAAATCCCAGAAGCGCCGCGCGTCGCCGAAGCTGGTGTGCCCGCCGAACACGCCGACCGAGCCGTCGCCCTTGCCCCACCACACGTCCTTCATGTGCACGTTGTGGATGCGCGGGCCGAAGGTGCGCAGGAACTTGACGTAGTCGACGCCCTGGTAGCCCAGGTGGCTCGGGTCGAAGTTGAAGCCGAAGCGCTGGTGGCCTTTGACCGCCTCGATCGCGCGCTGGCTGCTCGCGATGTCGAACGCGATCTCGGTCGGGTGCACCTCGAGCGCGAAGTTCACGTCGACCTCCTCGAACATGTCGAGGATCGGCGTCCAGCGCGTTGCGAAGTCCTCGAAGCCCTTGTTCCAGAACGCCTGGTTCGTCGGTGGGAAGGCATACAGCGCATGCCAGATCGACGAGCCGGTGAAGCCGGTCACCGTCTTCGCGCCGAACTTCGCGGCGGCGCGCGCGGTGTCCTGCATCTCCTTCGCGGCGCGCCGGCGCACGCCCTCGGGCTCGCCGTCGCCCCAGACATGGGCCGGCAGGATCGATTTGTGCCGCTCGTCGATCAGGTCGCACACCGCCTGGCCGGTCAGGTGATTGCCGATCGCGAAGCACTGCAGGCCGTGCTGCTCCAGCAGCCGGCGCTTGTCGGCCACGTAGCGTTCCGACTGCAGCGCCTCCTGCACATTGAAATGGTCGCCCCAGCAGGCGAGCTCCAGCCCGTCGTAGCCCATCGATTTCGCGAGGGGCGCCAGTTCGGCGAGCGACAGGTCGGCCCACTGGCCGGTGAACAGGGTGACGGGTCTGGGCATGGTCAGCTCCTCAGATCAGGTGGTTCAGAACGGTGAGTCCGGCACGTAGTACTTGGCCGCGTTGTCCTTGGTGATCAGCACCGACGGGATGATCGTGGTCGCCGGCATCGCGGTGCCCTTCACCCGCGCCTCGGCGGTCATCTTCATCGCGTCGGCGATCATGCTGGGCGAGTAGGTCACGTCGGCGGTGACGATCTTGTCGCCGTCCATCACCTTCTTGATGTAGTCCTTCGAGCCGGCGCCGCCGATCACCAGCTTCACGTCGCTGCGCTTGGCCTGCTCGATCGCCTTCTGCACGCCCACCGCCATGTCGTCGTCCGAGGCCCACACGGCATCGATCTGCTTGAAGCGCGTCAGGTAGTCCTGCATCACCTTGAAGGCATCGTCGCGGTTCCAGTTGCCGTGCTTGGCATCCAGCACCTTGATGCCCGGGTTCGCCTTCATCACCGCGTTGAAGGCATCGACGCGCTGGTTGTCGATCACCGTCGGGATGCCGCGCAGGATCACCACGTTGCCCTTGCCACCCATCGCCTTGGCCATGTACTCGCCGGCCACCTTGCCGAAGCCGGGGTTGTCGCCGGCCACGTAGGCGTTCTGCGCGCTGGTGTCGGTCAGGCCGCGGTCGACCACGGTCACGTACACGCCCTTGGCCTTGACCTGCGCGACCGGCTGCGTCAGCGGCGCGGATTCGAACGGCAGGATCACCAGCGTGTTGATCTTGTTGACCGTCTGCAGGTCCTGCACCTGGTTGGCCTGCTCCGAGGCCGAGCCTGCGGTCTTCACGATCACCTGCAGGCCGGGATGCGCCTTCTCGAGCTCGGCCTTGGTGCGGTTGGCCCAATAGACGACGCCACCGGCCCAGCCGTGCGTGGCGGCCGGGATGGACACGCCCATCACGACCTTGTCCTGGGCGAAGGCGGTGGCGCCTGCGGCAAGTGCCGCCAGCGTCACGAGGATGCGGGGAATGAACTTCATGGAACTCGTCTCCTGTTGTGTGTCGATCGGGACTCGATCGGGGTCTCTGCGGAACATGACCGTTGCCGGCCGGGGAACTAACGCCGCCCCCTCTGGAGGAAGGCGACGATGATGATCACGATGCCCTGCACGGCGGCGTTCAGGTACACGCTGATGATGCTGGTGAGGTTCAGGATGTTGCTGATCACCGAGAGCAGGATCGCGCCGACCACGGTGCCGGTGATGCGGCCCTCGCCGCCCTTCAGCGCGGTGCCGCCGACGATCACCGCGGCGATCGCCTCCAGCTCCCACAGCAGCCCGGTGGTCGGCGAGGCCGAGCCGAGGCGCGGCACGTACAGCACGGTGGCCACGCCGACGCACACGCCCAGCAGCATGTAGGTCAGCACCTTGATGCGGTCGACGTTGACGGCCGCATAGCGCGCGACCTGCTCGTTCGAGCCGATCGCCTGCACGTAGCGGCCGTAACCGGTGCGGTTCAGGATCAGCGCGCCCAGCAGCGCGACCGCGGCGAACACCCAGATCGGGAACGGCACGCCCAGCAGGCTGCCGTAGTAGACCGGGCTGTAGGCGTCGGAGAGCTTGCCGTCGAGCGTGATCGCGCCGCCGTTGGCCAAGTAGGTGAGGTAGGCGCGGAAGATCCCGAGCGTGCCCAGCGTGACGATGAACGGCTCGATGCGGCCCTTCGTGACGAGCAGCCCATGCGCGAGGCCGAAGACCGCGCCGAGCACCAAGGCGAACACGATGCCGATCGCCACCGTCAGCAGCGGCGAGCCGACCTGCGCGGCGATGCCGTTCATCAGCAGGATCATGCTGCCGGCGATCAGCGCCGCCATCGAGCCGACCGACAGGTCGATGC
>NZ_JBFUGN010000599.1:0-3829 GCF_056402895.1 Rhizobacter sp. P3_B12
CCGGTGCAGCGCATCGCGCCGCTGCTCGACTGGCTGCGCGGCGTGTTCGAGAAGCCGACGCTGAAAGCCGCCGACCAGGTGCTGCAGCTGTCGCGCTTCGACCTCGGCACGCTCGATGCGCTGGCGGTCGGTGCGCGCGTGGTCGCGCCGCCGAGCCTCGATGCGCTGATCCGCGAGCTGCGCGGCCTGGGCAGCGGCAGCGGGCTGCCGCCGGTGCAGCCGTCGCCCGAGGTGCGCGCGACGCTGCGCCACTACCAGCTCGACGGCCTGGCCTGGATGGATTTCCTGCGCCGCGCGCGGCTCGGTGGCGTGCTGGCCGACGACATGGGGCTGGGCAAGACGCTGCAGACGCTCGCGCTGCTGCAGGGCGAGCTCGATGCCGGCCGGCTCGACAAGCCGTCGCTCGTCGTCGTGCCGACCAGCCTGGTCGACAACTGGCACACCGAGGCGCAGCGCTTCACGCCGCAGCTGAAGACGCTGGTGCTGCACGGCGCGCGGCGCATGCAGCACTTCGAGCGCCTCGGCCAGGCCCACCTGGTGATCACCAGCTATCCGCTGGCGGTGCGCGACATCGACGTGCTGGCCGCGCAGGACTGGCACTATGTCGTGCTCGACGAGGCGCAGCGCATCAAGAACAGCCGCAGCCAGGCCGCGCTCGCACTGAAGGGGCTGCGCGCGCAGCACCGGCTGTGCCTGAGCGGCACGCCGCTCGAGAACCACCTCGGCGAGCTGTGGAGCCTGATGGATTTCGTCTGCCCGGGGCTGCTCGGCAGCGAGCTGCAGTTCCGCGAGCGCTACCGCCAGCCGATCGAGAAGCGGCAGGATCACCTGCAGGCCCAGCACCTCGCGCGGCGCGTGCGGCCATTCATCCTGCGCCGCACCAAGCAGCAGGTGGCGCAGGAGCTGCCGGCGAAGACCGAGACGCTGCTGCGCGTGGAGCTGTCCGGCGCACAGGCCGACCTGTACGAGACGGTGCGCGCGACGATGGACGAGAAGCTGCGCGACGCGATCGAGAAGCAGGGCCTCGCGCGCAGCCAGATCATGGTGCTGGACGCCTTGCTGAAGCTGCGCCAGGTGTGCTGCGACCCGCGGCTGCTGAAGGGCGAGGCGCGCGACGCACAGGCCGCCGCCGGCAAGGCCGCGCCGTCGGCCAAGCTGGAGCTGCTGCTCGACCTGCTGCCCACGCTGGTGGAAGACGGCCGGCGCGTGCTGCTGTTCTCGCAGTTCACCGAGATGCTGGCGCTGATCGAGACCGAGCTCGTGCGGCTCAAGCTGCCCTACCTGATCCTCACCGGCGAGACCGATGACCGGGCCGGGCTGGTCGCGCAGTTCCAGCAGGRCGAGGTGCCGCTGTTCCTGATCAGCCTGAAGGCCGGCGGCGTCGGGCTCAACCTGACCGCGRCCGACACCGTGATCCTGTACGACCCGTGGTGGAACCCGGCGGTCGAGCAGCAGGCGATCGACCGCGCCTACCGGATCGGGCAGGACAAGCCGGTGTTCGTCTACAAGCTGTTGGCCAGCGGGACGGTCGAAGACAAGATGATCGAGTTGCAGGCCCGCAAGGCCGGGCTCGCGGACCTGTTGCTGAAGGGCGTGGCGAGCGATGCGGCGTTGAATGCGGAAGACTTCGACGACCTGTTCAAGCCGCTGTCCGATGGCGCGCCGAAGGAGGGCGACTGAATGCTGACCGTCCATAACCCGGTGCACCACCTGCATGCCGGGCGCCAGGAGATGTACCGCGGCCGGCTGGTGCCGTGCCACGAGGTGCCCGGCCGGCTCGACCACGTGCTGGCCGAGCTGAAGCGGCGCCCGCTGGGTGAACTGCGCGCGCCGGGCGAGGTGTCGATGGAGGTGCTGCGGCGCATCCACAGCGGGCGTTATCTCGATTTCCTCGCGCATGCGTGGGACGACTGGGTCGCGCTCGATCCGGCGAATGCGCAGGTCGATGCACTGCCCTCGGTGTGGCCGGTGCGGGGCTTCCGCGACGACGTGCTGCCCGACAACTTCGCGGCGCGCATGGGCCTGTTCTCGTTCGATGCCGGCACGCCGCTGACGGCCGGCACCTGGCAGGCGGCGCGCGCTGGTGCCGCGTGCGCGGTGGAAGCGGCGCAGGCGGTGGCGAGCGGTGCGCAACGCAGCGCCTTCGCGCTGACGCGCCCGCCCGGCCACCATGCCGGCGCCGATTTCTTCGGCGGCTACTGCTTCCTGAACAATGCGGCGCTGGCCGCGCAGACGCTGCGCGATGGCGGCTTCGAGCGCGTCGCGGTGCTCGACGTCGACTACCACCACGGCAATGGCACGCAGAGCATCTTCTACGAGCGCGGCGATGTGCTGACGGTGTCGCTGCACGGCGATCCGCGCACCGAGTACCCGTTCTACCTGGGGCATGCGGACGAGCGCGGCGCCGGGGCGGGCCTGGGCTGCAACCTGAACCTGCCGCTGCCGCGCGGGACCGACTTCGCGCGCTGGCGCGCGGCGCTGGGTGCGGGCACCGAGGCGATCGGTCGCTTCGGCGCGCAGGCGCTGGTGGTATCGCTCGGCGTCGACACCTTCGAGGGCGATCCGATCTCCAGCTTCGCGCTGCGCAGCGCCGATTACCTGCAGGTGGGCAGCGACATCGCCGCAGTGCAGCTGCCGACGGTGTTCGTGTTCGAGGGTGGCTACGCGGTCGCCGAGGTCGGCGTCAACGCGGTCAACGTGCTGGAAGGCTTCGAGAAAGGCGCTGCATGACATTCGAAATTCGGCAGGCGGACAGCGTGCGGCAGTTCGCGGCGGTGGAGACCGCGCCTGAACACGTCGACGACACCGCGCGTTACCTCGAAGGGCTGTTCGCCTCGGGGTCGTCGCGCCCCGAGTGGTGCTTCGTCGCGTGGCGCGACGACCAGCCCTGCGGGCGTGTCGCGTTCTGGGCCCTGCCGCGGGTCGGCCGGCCGCTCGACATCGTGCTGCTGAACCTGCCCTGGGACGGCGAGGCCGACGTCATCGGACGGGCGCTGCTGGATGGCGCGCGCCGGGCGATGGCGGACGCGGGCCTGACGACCGTGGGCCACTGCCACGACCACCCGCCGCGCACGCCGCAATGGCAGACGCACGGCGACGCGCGGCTGGCCTTGCTGGCCGGCCTGGGTTTCAGGACCCAGCGCGACACGCTGCGCTTCGAGGCGGCGCTGGCGCCGGGCGCCGCGGTCGACACCGGCGATCTGCGCCTGCGTGCGGCGGCCCCGGATGACGAGACGCTGCTGCGGCAGATGGTGGCCGCGGTGGCGGCGGCCTCGCGCGACCAGATCGACATCGAAACCGTCGCGGCGCGTGGCGCGCAAGCCCATGCGGCCGAACTGATCGCCGACCTGCGCAGCATGCGCGTGGACCCGGGCTGGTGGCAGATCGCCTTCGATGCGCAGGGCACGGCCGTGGGCCTGGTGCTGCCGGTGGCGGGTGCCGACTTCGGCAGCATCGGCTACATCGGCGTGCTGCCGGCCCACCGCGGGCGCGGCCATGTCGATGTGCTGCTGGCGGCCGCGACGGCCCTGCTGCGCGATGCCGGCCTGCCGCGCCTGATCGCTGACACCGACCGCTCGAACACCGGCATGGCCCGGGCCTTCACGCGCGGCGGGTGGCGACAGTTCGGCGAGCGTCGCGAACTGCTGCTGCCGGCTTGAGCCCGAACAGGATGCGCAGCGGCCCGCTGCGCCGCGCGAGGCGGTAGCCGATCCAGCCGAGCAGGAAGGTGCCGCCGACCAGCAGCGGCGCTTCCGCCTCGAACGGCAGCGCCCATGGCAGCAGCGCGTGCGCCAGCAGGATGATCAGCGTCTGGTGCAGCAGGTAGAGC
>NZ_JBFUGN010000600.1:0-3828 GCF_056402895.1 Rhizobacter sp. P3_B12
CGGTTGAAGGTGCGCAGCAGCGTCGACTTGCCGCAGCCCGACGGGCCGATGAAGGCGGTGACCTTCTTCTCGGGGATGTCGAGGTTGATGCGCTTCAGCGCATGGAAGCTGCCGTAATAGAAGTTCAGGTTGCGCACCGAGATCTTGGCCTTCTCGGTCACCGGGAGTTCGACTTTGACGTCCATGTCGTTCTTTCTGGTTCTCTAGTGCTTGTTGCGGAAGACCACACGGGCAAAGATGTTCAGCGCGAGCACGCCGAGGGTGATCAGGAACACGCCGGCCCAGGCGAGCTTCTGCCAGTTCTCGTACGGGCTCATCGCGAACTTGAAGATCGTGACCGGCAGGTTGGCCATCGGCCCCGACAGGTTGCTCGACCAGAACTGGTTCGACAGCGCGGTGAACAGCAGCGGCGCGGTCTCGCCGGCGATGCGGGCGAAGGCGAGCAGCACGCCGGTCATCACGCCGGCGCGGGCCGCCTTCAGCGTGACGCTGGAGATCACCTTCCACTTCGGCGTGCCGAGCGCATAGGCCGCCTCGCGCAGCGCATGCGGGATCAGCGACAGCATGTTCTCGGTGGTGCGGATCACGACCGGGATCACGATCAGCGCCAGGGCCAGCACGCCGGCATAGCCGGAGTAGGTCTTGAAGCGCGCGACGATCACCGCGTAGATGAACAGGCCGATCACGATCGACGGCGCCGACAGCAGGATGTCGTTGATGAAGCGCGTGGCGCTACCCAGCCAGGTCTTCTGTCCGTACTCGGCCAGGTAGATGCCCGCGAGCACGCCGATCGGCGTACCAACCAGCGTGGCCAGCGACACCATCAGCATCGAGCCGTAGATCGCATTGGCGAGGCCGCCGATCTCGGCCTGCGGGGCCGGCGTCATCTCGGTCAGCACCGTCCAGGTGAGGCCACCGACGCCGAGCCGGAAGGTCTCGATCAGGATCCAGATCAGCCAGAACAGGCCGAAGGCCATCGCGGCCATCGACAGGGTGAGGGCCACCGCGTTGATACGGCGGCGGCTGCGCGCCTTGGCCAGGCGGCCGGCATCGATCACGGCGCTCATGAGCGGCCCCCTTCACCCTTCTTGAGCTGCGCGAGCAGCAGCTTGGACATCGACAGCACCACGAAGGTGATGAAGAACAGCACCAGCGCGAGGTACAGCAGCGAGGCCTGGTGCAGGCCCTCGCTCGCCTCGGCGAATTCGTTGGCCAGCACCGAGGTGATGCTGTTGGCGGCTTCGAACAGCGACGGCCCGTTCAGCTGGTTCGCGTTGCCGATCACGAAGGTGACCGCCATCGTCTCGCCGAGCGCGCGGCCCAGCCCCAGCATGATGCCGCCGATGACGCCGGTCTTGGTGTACGGCAGCACGACGCGGAAGACCACCTCCCAGGTGGAGGAGCCGAGCCCGTAGGCCGATTCCTTCAGCATCGCCGGCGTGACCTCGAACACGTCGCGCATCACCGCGGCGATGAACGGGATGATCATGATCGCGAGGATGATGCCGGCCGACAGGATGCCGATGCCCACCGGCGCGCCCGAGACCAGGCCCTTGAAGAACGGCACGTCGCCGAGCACGCGCTGCAGCGGCTGCTGCACGTACTCCGACAGCACCGGGCTGAACACCAGCAGGCCCCACATGCCGTAGACGATCGACGGCACCGCGGCCAGCAACTCGATCGCGACGCCCAGCGGGCGGCGCAGCCAGTTCGGCGACAGCTCGGTCAGGAACAGCGCGATGCCGAAGCTCACCGGCACCGCGATCAGCAGCGCGATCGCCGAGGTGGCGAGCGTGCCGTAGATCATCACGAGGCCGCCGTACTGATCCTTCACCGGATCCCATTCGCTGCGCCACAGGAAGCTCAGGCCGTACTCGCGGATGGCCGGCGCGGCGCCGATCACCAGCGAGACGATGATGCCGGCGAGCAGCAGCAGCGTGAGAATGGCGGCGCCGTGCGCCAGCAGCGAGAAGACCGTGTCGGCCCACGGTGCAGAACGGCGGGCCGAGGGCGGCTGCCCCAGGGGATCGGAGCGTTGCATCTCGTCTTTGTTGTAGTGCGATGCGGGGAGTGTAGCGGCCACGTTTCCTCCATCCAGGCGAGGGCGGCGAGACCCGGAGGTGCTCGCCGCCGTGAGTGAGCAGCGGGAATTACTTGACCGCGACGGCCTTGCCCGAAGCGTCCTTGATCTCGCCCCATTGCTTGCGGACCAGCGCCTTCACCGCGTCGGGCAGCGAGACGTATTCGAGATCGGCAGCCATCTTGTCGCCGTTGGCGTAGGCCCAGTCGAAGAACTTCAGCGAGTTGGTGGCCTGCACCGGCTTGTCCTGCGACTTCTGCATCATGATGAAGGTCGCGCCGGTCAGCGGCCAGGCATCCTTGCCGGCCTGCTCGGTCAGCACCTGGTAGAAGGTCTTGCTCCAGTCGGCACCGGCCGCGGCGGCCTTGAAGTTCACGTCGTCCGGCGACACGAAGTTGCCGTCCTTGTTCTTCAGCTGCACGTACGACATCTTGTTCTGCTTCGCGTAGGCGTACTCGACGTAGCCGATCGAGTTCGGCAGGCGCTGCACGTACGACGAGACGCCTTCGTTGCCCTTGCCGCCTGCGCCGGTCGGCCAGTTGACGGCGGTGCCCTCACCGACCTTGTCCTTCCACTCGGCGTTCACCTTCGACAGGTAGTTCGTGAAGATGAAGCTGGTGCCCGAGCCGTCGGCGCGGCGCACCACCGAGATCGCGGCGTCCGGCAGCGGCACGCCGGGGTTCAGCGCGGCCAGCGACGGGTCGTTCCACTTGGTGACCTTGCCGAGGTAGATGTCGCCGAGCGCCTGACCGGTCAGCTTGATCTGGCCGGGCTGGATGCCCTTGATGTTGACGACCGGCACGACGCCGCCGATCACGGTGGGGAACTGCACCAGGCCGTCCTTGGCGAGCTCGTCGTCCTTCAGCGGCATGTCGGAGGCGCCGAAGTCGACGGTCTTCGAGCGGATCTGCTTCAGGCCTGCGCCCGAGCCGACCGATTGGTAGTTGATGCGGGCGCCGCTGGCCTTGTTGTAGGCCTCGGCCCACTTGGCGTACAGCGGAGCCGGGAACGTGGCACCGGCGCCGGTGATGTCTTGAGCGAAGGCGATCGACGACACCGCGCTGACAGCCACCAGGGTGGCAACGGACCGGAACGACTTGAGGTTCATGGGGCGCACCTTTCAGGTACTGGCTGGAGGAATGCCCGGGACTGTAAAAGTCCTGTGTGACAAGGCGGTGACACCGCTGTCATCCAGCCTGGCCGGCAGCCGCGAAATTGGCGCTGACGCCCGGCAAACCGGGTTGTCATGAAGGATTCACGGCCCTGTCACATGCGATCCATATGCTGCCCGCCAGCCATCCCAACCCCTGAAGGACCCCTTCGATGAACAAGAGAACCTGGCTGATCGCCGCCACCTCCGCGCTGACCCTGCTGGCCGCCGGCTGTGCCACCACCCCGGCCCCGAAGACCGTCGCCGAAGTCGCCGCGACGACGCCCGAGCTGTCGACGCTGAACAAGCTGATCGGCGACGCCGGCCTCGCCGCCACGCTGAGCGGCCCCGGCCCGTACACCGTGTTCGCGCCGAGCAACGACGCGTTCAAGGCCGTGCCGGCGAAGACGATGGAAAACCTGGCCAAGGACAAGGCTGCGCTGGTCGCCCTGCTGAACTACCACGTGGTGCCCGGCCAGCTGACCTCGGCCGACATCAAGAACGGCCCGGCCAAGACGCTGCAGGGCGGCAACCTCGCGCTGTCGAAATCCGGCACGTTCGTGACGGTCGAGGACGCCGTCGTGACGCAGGCCGACCT
>NZ_JBFUGN010000601.1:0-3826 GCF_056402895.1 Rhizobacter sp. P3_B12
GGGCATGTAGACCTCGGGCTTGAAGGCGATCGTCAGCATCTCGTCGCCAGCCTGGCTGTCCACCGCGAGGGGTGCTGCGATCTGCCCGGTCTGGATGACCATCAGCGGGCCGCCGCCGCGGCGCAGGAACAGCAGGTCCCAGGAGCCGTCGGGCAGCGCCACCTCGCGCGTGTCGCCGGCGTAGCGGGCGCTGCGGACCTTCGCCACCAGGGGCGAGTCCGCCACACGYTCTTCTTCAGTGATCGTTCCTTCCGTGGGGGGCATCCTGTGGCGCCTGCAGTCCGACGAAGAAGCGGCGCAGGTCATCGGCGACGAGGTCGGGGTCGGTCTCGCTGGCGAAGTGGCCGCCGCGCGGCATCTCGGACCACTGTAGCACCCGGGTGTGCGAGCGGGCGACGAAGCGGCGGACCGAGCGGAAGTCGTTCGGGAACACGGCCACCGCGGTCGGCGTGGGGTTGGGCAGCTCGCGGTAGCCGGCACCGCTGGCAGCGTTGGCCAGGTAGAACTCCGCGGCCTGCCCGCCGGTGCCGGTGAACCAGTACAGCGACACGTGCGTCAGGAAGCGATCGCGGTCGACCTCGGCGCTGCGCTCGCCTTCGAAGCCGAAGAACAGCTCGGCATTCCACGACAGCAGCGCGGCCGGCGAATCGACCAGCCCGTAGGCCAGCGTGCCGGGGCGCTTGGACTGGATGTCGACATAGCCGGCGTACTTGCGGAAATGGTCCAAGGTCTTGAACCCTTCCATCTCGAACGCCGACAGCCCGTCCATCTCGCCGGGGCTGCCGTTGGGGAAGGCGAAGACCTGCTGCAGGTGGACGCCGACCAGGCCCTCGGGCGCGAGGATGCCCAGCTCGCGCGCGATCAACGCGCCCACGTCGCCGCCTTGCGCGCCATAGCGGGTGTAGCCCAACCTCTTCATCAGCGTGTCCCAGGCGGCCGCGGTGCGGGCCGCGTCCCAGCCGGTGGCGGCCAGCGGCGACGACAGCCCCATGCCCGGCACCGACGGGATCACCAGGTCGAAAGCGATCGAGGCATCGAGGCCATGGCTGCGCGGGTCGGTGAGCGGGCCGATCAGGTCCAGGTACTCGGCCGGCGAGCTGGGCCAGCCGTGCGTCAGGATCAACGGGAAGGCGTTGGGCTCCTTCGACTTCACGTGGATGAAATGGAGGGTCTGGCCGTCGATCTCGGTGATGAACTGCGGATGGCGGTTCAGGCGCGCCTCCTGGGCGCGCCAGTCGAATCCGTCGGCCCAGTACGCGGCCAGCTCGCGCACCAGCGCCAGCGACTGGCCATGGCCGAAGCCCGGGTCCACCGGTTGCGGCCAGCGCGTGGCCGCAAGGCGGCGCTGCAGGTCGACGATCCGCGCTTGCGGGATCTCGATGCGGAACGGGCGGATCGCGGTGTTCGTCGTGTTCATCATGGCTCCTGGCGGTGATCAGTGGTGAGGGYTTCACTGTCTCGCAACGCCGCCCGGCGATCTTGTAGAAATCCGACGCCGCAGGTAGTCCCCACAATTGCCGCTTGGATCGCTTCTTGCTACCGTCCCCAGCTTCACTGAACACGGACTGCAGAGCATCACATGTCAGGAAGTATTTTCCCGAGGCCCATCGGCCGCTCCCTGCTGGCCGCCGCCGCGATCGTCGCGGGCGCCTCGTTCGCAAGCGGCGCCGCGGCGCGCGACCTCGTGGTGGCGCTGAAGACCGAGCCCACCTCGATGGACCCGCAGTACCACGCGCTGACGCCGAACATCCAGCTCTCGCAGACGCTGTTCGAACCGCTGGTCTGCGTCGATGCCGATCTCAAGCCCGAGCCCTGCCTCGCCGAATCCTGGAAGGCCGACGGCCGGGTCTGGACCTTCAAGCTGCGGCCCAACGTCAAGTTCTCCGATGGCACGCCGATGACCTCGGCCGACGTGCTGTTCACGATGGACCGCGTGCCCAAGGTGCCCAACAGCCCGTCGTCGTTCAAGGTCTACCTGCAGAAGGTCGAGAAGATCGAGGCGCCCGATCCGCTGACGGTGCGCATCACGACGACCGAGCCGTACCCGCTGCTCGCGATCAACATGGTGGGCCTGCCCATCATGTCGGCCAAGGCCGCCGCCGGCTCGGCCCCCGAAGGCAAGACCACCACCGAGCTGAACGCCGGCACCGGCCTGGTGGGCACCGGCCCGTACAAGTTCGTCTCGTGGAAGCGCGGCTCGGAGATCATCTTCGAGCGCAACCCGCACTACTGGGGCAAGGCACCGGCCTGGGACAAGGTGATCTACCGGCCGATCAGCAACCCGGCCGCGCGCGTCGCCGCGCTGCTCGCCGGCGATGTCGACCTCGCCGAGGATCCGCCCACCGACGACCTGGAGCGCTTGCGCAAGGAGCCCAAGCTGACGGTGGAGACCAAGGCATCGAACCGCGTCATCTACGTGGCCCTCGACCAGAACGGCGACAGCACGCCGGGCATCACCGCCACTTCCGGCGGGCCTGTGGCCAAGAACCCGCTGCTCGACAAGCGCGTGCGCGAAGCGCTGTCGCTGGCTGTCGACCGCACGGCGCTGGTCTCGCGCACCATGGGTGGCGTGGCCACGCCGGCCGCGCAGCTGCTGCCGTACCCGATGTCCGGTGCCAGCAAGAACCTCGTCACCGCGGCCAAGCCCGATCCCGAGAAGGCCAAGGCGCTGCTGAAGGAGGCCGGCTACCCCGACGGCTTCACGCTGGTACTGGGCACGCCGAACGGGCGCTACATCAACGACAGCAAGGTCGCGCAGACGCTGGCCGCCATGTGGACGCGCATCGGCGTCAAGACCTCGATCGACGCCAACGCGCCGGCCGTGTTCTTCAAGAACCGCGACACCTACACGTACAGCGCCTACCTCGCCGGCTGGGGCACCGCGACGGGGGAAATGTCGAACACGCTGATCGCGCTGCTGGTCACGCCCGACAAGGACAAGGGGCTGGGCACCACCAACCGCGCCCGCTACTCGAACCCGGCGATGGACAAGCTGGTCGCCGAGGCGTCCGCCCAGATGGACGACGCCGCACGCGCCGCGACGCTCGCGAAGGCCAGCGAACTCGCGATGGCCGATTTCGCGATGCTGCCGATCCACTTCGAGCACTCGGTGTGGGCGATGAAGAAGAACGTCAGCTTCAAGGGCCGCGCCGACCAGCAGACGATGGTCCAGTACGCGGTGCCGGCCAAGTGACCGGCGTGAGGGCAGGGCAGTACCGGGCACGCTGATGTCGGCTTTCATCATCCGCCGCCTGCTGCAGGCGGTTCTCGTGATGGCCGTCATGTCGGGCCTGGTCTTCGTCGGCCTCTACGTGGTCGGCGACCCGGTCTCGATGATGGCCAGCGCCGAGGCCACCGAGCAGGACCGCGCCGAGATCCGCGCCAGCTTCGGGCTCGACAAGCCGCTGTGGCAGCAGTACGGCATCTTCATGTCGCATGCGCTGCGGCTCGATTTCGGCAAGAGCTTCCTGACCGGGCAGTCGGCGATGGGCCTGATCCTGGAGCGCATGCCGGCCACGCTGGAGCTCGCGCTGGTCTCGATGGGCCTGTCGGTGCTGGTGGGCATTCCGCTGGGCATCTGGGCGGGCCTGCGGCCGCAGGCGCTCAGCACGCGCGGCATCATGGCGGGCTCGGTGCTCGGCTTCTCGCTGCCCAACTTCTGGGTCGGGCTGATGCTGATCATGGTGTTCGCGGTGCAGCTCGGCTGGCTGCCGGCCAGCGGGCGCGGCGCCACGGTGCACCTCGGGCCGCTCGACCTCAGCGTGCTGACGCTCGACGGCTGGTCGCGCCTGCTGCTGCCGGCCGTGACGATCGCGCTCGCGAAGAG
>NZ_JBFUGN010000602.1:0-3823 GCF_056402895.1 Rhizobacter sp. P3_B12
GGCTATTGCGGCCCCAAGGGTGTCGCGCTCAAGCCCACGCTGGAGAGCCTGACCGGCATCGAAGTGGCCGAAGCCGCGGCGCCGATGCGTGACCGCACCGTGAGCTTCGGCGTGGGTGCCATCGGGTTGGCCCGCTGAGTCGAGGGGGCAAGCCATGCGCCACCTGAATCACATCACCGTGCTCACCCGCGGGCTGGCCACCGCGTTGGCTGCGCTGGCCCTGGAGGCGACTGCACAGGTGCCGGCCAACATGCCGAACCCGGAAAAGGCCGATGACCAGGCCAAGCGGCTGGCCGAGAGCCCGTTCCGCCGCATCCTGGAAGCGGGCCGGGTCGAGGTCAAGCTGCGCCGGGAGGCCGAAGCGCCCGCGGCCGCGGCACCTCGACGCGTCACCGCTGCGGCGCCACCCGCCGCGAAGCCGCAGGCGCCCCGGGCGGCGGGCGAGGCACCGGCACCGGCGCCTGCCCCGTTGCTGGCATCGATCCCGGCGACGACCGCGACGGCGGTGGTCCCTCCACCGGTGACGGTGGCCGGGATCGAGCGCCTCTGGACCGCATTCAACGGCACGACGGCCTCGGTGGAGGGCGGTTTCATCGAGGGCCTGATCTATGCCGAAAGGCCGGGCGACGCGACGCTGGGAGACATCACGGTCCGCAACAACGGCGTGCTCAACGTCACGGGGCAGTTCAACACCCGCGGCGGGAGCCAATGGGCCGGCGTCGGCATCGTGCTGGTCTCGCAGCGACCCGTGGTGGCCACCGAGTACAAGGCGTTGAAGGTTCACCTGGCGGGCCATACGGTGAACAAGCTGCGCCTGCGCCTCGTGGGGAACGACCCGGCCGTCCAGCAACGGGGCTGCTACCCGATCCTGATGCTGCCGGTGAAGCCCCAGGTCACGGAGTACCGCATCGAGTTCTCGCAATTCGCAGCGCCGGAGTACTGCGGTGCCGAGGGCGTCGACGTCAAGTCGACGCTGGAGGCGCTCACCGCCATCGAGATCGCCGACACGCCCGAACCCGTGGGAGAGCGCACGGTGAGCTTCAACGTGGGCACGCTGTCCTTGCTGAAGTAGGAGGCCGCAGGCGCGAGCGTCACAGGAGTCGACCCAGATGAGCGTTGACTACGACATCCCCAGCCTCTGCGACCCCGCACTGGCCCAGCGGGTGCAACATGAAGTTGCCCTGATGTCCGGCTCGGGCGACGGGCAGGGCCGCGTCGGGTTGCTGGCCGAGAAACTTGCGCAGATCCAGGGGGTGGCCCGGCCGCGGCTGGAGAAGCCTCAGCTGGTGGTCTTCGCCGCCGACCACGGCATCGTGGCGCGGACGGCGTCGGTCCATCCGCCGGATGTGGCGGCGCTGCGGGTGTGCAACATCCTGGCCGGTCGCACGACCACGTCCCTGTCTGCTCGCCGCAACGGCCTGGCGTTGACGGTGATCGACTGCGGCTTGCGCGCCGATCTCGAGCCGCACTTGCAGTTGCTGCGGATCAAGATGGCGCGGGGCACCTTGGACAGCAGCCGTGGTGCCGCCATGACGGTCGGGCAATGTCGTGCCGCGATCGAGCGTGGCACGCGCCTGGTCAGCCGGCTGCCGGGCAATGTGTTGCTGCTGGGAGAGACCGGCATGGGCAACGAGGCTGCTGCCTTGTTGATGAGCCGGCTCACCGGCGTGCCGATCGCAGAATGCGCGGGCTTCGGCAACATGGGGCGGGCGAGGGAGTTCGCGGTGCTGCAGAGGGCGCTTGATCTGCACGTCGGCGCCTCCAACCCGATGGCCGCCCTGACGGCGATGGGGGGCCTGGAGATCGCGGCACTCGTCGGGGCGGTTCTCCAGGCTGCGAGACAGCGTCGCGTGATCGTTGTCGGGGGTTTCGTCACGACGGCGGCCGTGGCCGTGGCCGCAGGGCTGGCGCCGGCACTGCTGGAGCGTTGTGTCTTCTCACATGGCTCGCAGGCGAATGGGCATGCACGGTGGTTGCGGCTGTTGGGCGCCGAGCCCCTGCTCGAGGCGGCCCAGTGCACGAGTGAAAGCTGCAACGCCGTGCTCGCGTGGCCCTTGCTGAAATCGGCTGAACAGCTGCTCGGCGCAGCGGCACAGGCCACGTAGAACTAGAACGCGTACTGGATCCCGAACGAGGTCAGCACCGGCAGCTGGTAGACCTCTTCGCGTGTCCGGTAATCGGGGCTGTAGCTGTAGCCCGAGACGTTCTTCCGGTTGTAGGCGTTGATCAGCTCGACGTAGTACGTGAAGCGGTCCGACACCTTGCGGTCCARCCGCAGGTCCAGCCGGTGGTAGGCCGGCACGCGCCGTGAATTGATGGCGCCGTAGACCGGCTTGGCGCGTCCGTCGGGGTACAGGCCGGTGCCCACCACCGGTGTGTACGGCGAGCCGGTGTGGTAGCTCCACTTGGCGCCCCAGGTCCAGGCGTCCGACTGCTTGTACTGGCCCACCAGCGTGGCGATGACGGGCTGGTCGTAGTCGAAGCGGAAGCTCTGGCCCGTCAGGTCGTTCCGGCGCCGCGCCTGCGAGACGCTGAGCGAGAAGAATCCCGTCARCTTCTCGCTGCCGTCCTTCCTGACCAGCAGCTCGAAGCCGCTGGCCGTGCCGCTGCCGCCATTGATGTACTTCAGCGCCGGGTCGTCGACCGCATAGCCCTGGAAGGTCTTGCGATAGACCTCGGCACGCACCGACCAGCCTGCGTCGAGGGCCTGCGTCACGCCCAGCACGTACTGCGTGCTGCGCAGGTCGGCGAGCTGGGGGTTGCCGATGTCGCGCAGCGCCTGCTCAAGGGGCGGCGGCTGGTGGTGCCGGCCCATGCCCACCGACACCATGGTGCGTGGCAACAGGTTCCACTCCAGTCCCAGGCGCGGTTCGGTGAAGGTCTGCCGCAGGTAGAAGTCGCGGCTGGCACGCAGGCCGCCGGTGGCCGTCCACTCGGGCGACAGCCGCCATCGGTGATGGGCGTAGGCCTCGGCCTGGTTCTGGCGTGTCTTCTGCATCGATACCACGCGGCCGGCGGAGCTGATGTCGCAGTTGGGATCGAACTCGGTACAGCGCGGGTCCTGGATGTCCAGCGCGAGATCGACGAGGCGGCTGTTCAGCGCACCGCCCAGCGTCGTGGCGTGCCCAGGCGTCCAGGCCAGGCGCAGTTGTTCGCGCAGGTAGGTCGTGACCACCTCGGCGTCGTAGAAGCCCGCGCTGCCGATGCGCGTGAAGTCGCGGGTGGCCATCCGGCCCAGCGCGAGCTGGTTGGCGGTGGACGGGGCGAAGTCGCCGTCCCAGCTGAGTGCGAAGCTGCTGTACGACTGGCGCATGCTGCTGTTTCCCAGCAGCACCGGGTCGCGCTGTGCCGCGCGGGAGCCTTCCTTCGTGGTGAAGTCGATGCGGTCGTTGGCGGTGCTGAAGTCCAGGCGCAGGCGATGGCCGGGGTTCAGCTCCCACGACAGCCGGCCCTGCGAGTCGTGGTACACGGGCACGGTGAGGCTGACGCCTTCCTTCTCGTCCTCCATCGTCTTGACGGCCAGGTCGAACCAGCTGCGCCGCCCGGCCAGGAAGAAGGACAAGCCGTCGCCGATGGGCCCTTCGGCCAGCACGCTGGCCCCCAGCAGGCTGAAGTCGAGCTTGCCGCCGAGGCGGTCGCTGCGCGGGTTGCGCAGCGAGATGTCGAACACCGCGCCCACCACATCGCCGTACTCGGGGCTCCAGGCGGCGCTGGCCAGGTCGAAGCGGCGAATCAGGTCGGGGTGGAAGGTGCTGGTGAAGCCACCCAGGTGGAACAGGTAGCCCACCGGCAGGAAGTCGACGTAGTACGCGTTGTCCTGCGG
>NZ_JBFUGN010000603.1:0-3818 GCF_056402895.1 Rhizobacter sp. P3_B12
GCCTCACGCTGCCGATCAGCGCGGTCGGCCAGGCCTCGGGCCAGGATTTCGTCTGGACGCTCGAGAAGGACGCGCTGGTGCGCCGCATCGTGATCACCGGCCGCAAGGATGCCGTGAGCGACCGCATCGAGATCGCCAAGGGCCTCGCGGCCGACAGCCAGGTGCTCGGCGCGCGCTTCGACAACCTGCGCGAAGGCCAGCCGGCGAAGATCGTCACGCAGCGCACGGCGCCGAAGGCCGCCAGCGCGGCCTCTGCCGTCGCCAGTTCCTGATCCCGGAGACCGACCGCCATGTGGTTCACCCGCGTCTCCATCAACAACCCCGTCTTCGCGACGATGATCATGGCCGCGCTGTGCGTGCTCGGCCTGTTCTCGTACAGCCAGCTGCGCGTCGAGCGCCTGCCCGACATCTCGCCGCCGATCGTGTTCGTCAGCGTCGCCTACCCGGGCGCCTCGCCCGATGCGACCGAGACCGAGCTGACGCGCCCGATCGAGCTCGCGCTCAACGGCATCGCCGGCGTGAAGATGATCCGCTCGAACAGCTTCGAGGGCCGCAGCGAGACGGTCGTCGAGTTCCAGCTCAGCGCCGACATGACGCGCGCGGTGCAGGACGTGCGCGACAAGGTCGCGGCGGTGCAGCCGGTGTTCCCGCGTGACGCGAAGACGCCGTTCGTCTCGCGCTTCGACGGCGACAACGCGCAGCCCACCGTCTACCTGTCGCTGCTGGCGCCCRATCGCAGCGCGCGCGAGCTCTCGCTGCTGGCCGACCAGGTCGTGCGCAAGCGGCTGGAGCGCTCGGCCGGTGTGGCCCGCGTCGACGTCGGCGGCATGACGGTGCGCCAGGTGCGCATCGACCTCGACCCGCAGCGCCTGCGCGCCTACCAGCTGACGCCGGCCGACGTGTCGGCCGCGCTGCAGCGCGCCAATGCCGACATGCCGGTCGGCCTGCTCAGCAGCGCGAAGGAAGACGCGATCGTGCGCGTCGAGGGCAGGGTGCGCGACGCCAAGGCCTTCGCCGACGTGGTGATCGCATCGCGCAACGGCATGGTGGTGCGGCTGGCCGACCTCGGCGAGCTGGTCGAGCGCGAGCGCGAGCCCGATTCGCTGTCGCGCGTCGACGGCGTGCCGGCGGTCTCGTTCCAGGTCTACAAGCAGCAGGACGCCAACATCGTCGAGACCGGCGCCGCCATCAAGGCGGCGGCCGAGGAGCTGCGCACGAGCCTGCCGCCCGGCGTCGAGCTGAAGCTGGTGTACGCCGACAGCGACTGGGTCGAGCGCAGCCTGACGGGCGTCAAGCACACGCTGGTCGAGGGCGCGCTGCTGACGATCGCGATCGTGTTCCTGTTCCTGCACAGCTGGCGCAGCACGGTGATCACCGGCCTCACGCTGCCGATCGCGGTGATCTCGTCGTTCATCGCGGTGTACGCGTTCGGCTTCACGCTGAACTTCATGACGATGATGGCGCTGAGCCTGTGCATCGGGCTCTTGATCGACGATGCGATCGTGGTGCGCGAGAACATCGTGCGCCACGTGCACATGGGCAAGAGCCACGTGCAGGCGGCGCGCGAGGGCACCGAGGAGATCGGCCTGGCGGTGATGGCCACCACCTTCGCGATCTGCGCGGTGTTCGTGCCGGTGGCCTTCATGAAGGGCATCATCGGCAAGTTCTTCTTCCCGTTCGGCGTCACGGTGGCGGTGGCGGTGCTGGTGTCGCTGTTCGTCAGCTTCACGCTCGACCCGATGCTGTCCAGCATCTGGCGCGACCCGCCGACCAACCGCCTCGCGAAGCTGCCGGTGCTCGGCCACCTGATGCGCTGGACCGACCGCGGCATGGACGTGCTGCACGTCGTCTACGAGCGCACGATCCGCTGGGTGTTCTCGGGCCGGCGCTACCGCGTGCTCTTCCCGCCGATCCCGGCCTGGGGCCGGCCCTTCGATGCCGACGGCCGGCGCGACGGCTCGCAGCGGCGCAGCGTGCGCCTGGCGACCGTCACCCCACGCGCGCTGGTGCTGCTGGGCGCGCTCGGCAGCTTCGTGATGGCCTTGTTCCTGTCGACGCAGATCGGCAGCGAGTTCATCCCCGATGCCGACAACAGCTACATCCAGCTGAACGTGACGCTGCCGGTGGGCACCAGCCTGCCGCGTGCGAGCGCGAAGCTGGCGCAGGTGGAGCAGGTGATCCGCGGCATGAGCGAGGTGCGCCTGACCTCGACGACGATCGGCGACACCGGCAATGGCAGCCGCAACTCGGCGACGCTCGCGATCCAGCTGGTGAAACCCGGCGAGCGCAAGCGCAAGCAGAGCGAGGTCGAGGCCGTGATGCGCGAGGCGCTGAAGCCGATTCCCGGCATCGAGATCACGGTCGGCCAGCAGCCGATCTACGTCGCGCTGCTCGGGCCCGATCCGAAGGTGCTCGAGACCGAGGTGCAGCGCCTCGCCGACAAGGTCGCCAAGGTCAAGGGCATCGCCGACCTGACGACCTCGGTGAAGCCCGGCCTGCCGGCCTACGCGGTGCGGCTGAAGCCCGATGCGGTGCGCGAGCTCGGCCTGACCACCAGCCAGCTGGCGACCAGCCTGCGCACCTACGTGAACGGCGACGTGGCCACCTACTGGACCTCGCCCGACGGCGAGCAGGTCGACGTGGAACTGCGGCTGCCGCAGGCCTCGCGCGAGAACATCACGCAGCTCGACAGCCTGCCGGTCGCCTATGCGAAGGACGGCACGCCGATCGCGCTGTCGCGCGTGGCCGACATCGTGCCGGTGGTGAACCCGCTGGTGATCAAGCGCCAGGACCTGCAGCGCCGCCAGGCCATCTATGCCGGCACGCAGGGCCGCCCGAGCGGCGACGTGGGCGCCGACGTGCAGAAGATCGTCAAGGAGACGCAGCTGCCGCCGGGCTACCGCTTCGACGTGGGCGGGCAGACCAAGGACCAGGCCGAGGCCCTGAGCGGCATCCTGATGGCGCTGGTCGCGGCCGTCATCTTCATCTACATCGTGCTGGCCTCGCAGTTCGGCAGCTTCCTGCAGCCGGTGGCGATCATGGTGTCGCTGCCGCTGGCGCTGCTGGGCGTGATGATCGCGCTGTGGGTGACGCGCTCGACGCTGAACCTGTTCTCGATGATCGGCCTGGTGATGCTGATGGGGCTGGTGACGAAGAACGCGATCCTGCTGGTCGACTTCGCGAACCACGGCCGCAAGGCGGGCCTCTCGATGGCCGACGCGCTGCTGCAGGCCGGCCTGGTGCGGATGCGCCCGATCATCATGACGACGGCGGCGATGGTGTTCGGCATGCTGCCACTGGCGCTCGCGCTCGGCGAGGGCGGCGAGATCCAGGCGGGCATGGGGCGGGCCATCATTGGCGGGGTGATCACGTCGACGCTGCTGACGCTGATCGTGGTGCCGGTGGTGTATTCCTACCTGGTGCGCGAGCGCAAACCCGCGCCGGTGCACGACGAAGCACCGGCGCTGCCGAGCGGGGATCTCATCGCCAAGTAGTCAGAACAGGTGCCCGACGTTGAACAAGGTCAGCAGGCCCAGCACCGCGAAGATCGCCGCCGCGATGCCGTGCACCAGCTTGATCGGCAGCCTCGTCGCGGCCTGGTGCCCGAGCAGCACCGCGGGCACGTTGGCCAGCATCATGCCGAGCGTCGTGCCGGCCACCACCGCGCCGAGATCGGCATAGCGCGCGGCGAGGGCGACGGTCGCGATCTGCGTCTTGTCGCCCATCTCGGCGAGGAAGAACGCGATCACCGTGGTGCCGAACACGCCGAAGCGCTGCGGGGTGGCCTCGTCCTCGTCGATCCTGTCGGGGATCAGCAT
>NZ_JBFUGN010000604.1:0-3817 GCF_056402895.1 Rhizobacter sp. P3_B12
CCGTCTGGCTCAACGCCAGCGCGCGTTCCTTGACCAGCGGTACCGCCTCGGCCAGGTACTTGCGCACGGCGGCCTGCACCTGCGTCCACATCGCTTCGCGCTTGTCGGCTGGCACGCGCTGCTGCAGGTACTGCTGCGCGGCGCTCGTGAGCTGCATCGCCGGGCGCTCGGCCACCTCGCGGGCGGTGTTCTCGAGCGCCGGCTGCTGCAGCGTCAGCACGCGCTGCACCAGGGCTTTCTTCGCAGGGCTGGAAGGCGTGGCGGGGGCCGATGCGGTGGCCGGCGTGGCCGGAGTCGACTGGGCCCAGGCGCCCAGCGCCGTGCTGCCCAGCAGGGCGATCGTGATCAGGCGGCGCATCAGGCTTCTCCTTCCGTCGGGGTGTCGCCCGTGCCATCGCCGGGGGCATCCCCAGGCTCGGTTCCGTCCGCATTGGCATCGTTCTCGACGATGCGCTGCAGGCCGCTCAGTTTCGATCCGCCGTCGAGCGCGATCAGCGTGACGCCCTGCGTCGCGCGGCCCAGCTCGCGGATCTCGGAGACACGGGTGCGCACCAGCACGCCCTTGTCGGTGATCAGCATGATCTCGTCGTCCGGGCGCACCAGCGTCGCGGCGACGATCTTGCCGTTGCGCTCGGTCTGCTGGATCGCGATCATGCCCTTCGTGCCGCGCCCGTGGCGGGTGTACTCGACGATGCTCGTGCGCTTGCCGTAGCCGTTCTCGCTGGCGGTCAGCACGCTCTGCGTCTCGTCCTCGGCGACCAGCATCGCGATCACGCTCTGGCCGTCGTCGAGCATCATGCCGCGCACGCCGCGGGCGCCGCGGCCCATTGCGCGCACGTCGTCTTCATCGAAGCGCACCGCCTTGCCGCCATCGCTGAACAGCATCACGTCGTGCTTGCCGTCGGTGAGCGCGGCGCCGATCAGGAAGTCGCCTTCATCCAGGTCGACCGCGATGATGCCGGCCTTGCGCGGGTTGCTGAACTCATCGAGCGCAGTCTTCTTGACCACGCCCTGCGCGGTCGACATGAACACGAAGTGGTCGGCCGGGAAGCTGCGGAAGCCGTCGGTCAGCGGCAGCACCACGTTGACCTTCTCGCCCTGCTGCAGCGGGAACATGTTGACGATCGGCTTGCCGCGCGAATTGCGCGAGCCCTGCGGCACCTCCCAGACCTTCAGCCAGTAGACCCGGCCGCGGTTGGTGAAGCACAGGATGTAGTCGTGCGTGTTCGCGATGAAGAGCTGGTCGATCCAGTCGTCTTCCTTGGTCTGCGTGGCCTGCTTGCCGCGTCCGCCGCGCTTCTGCGCGCGGTACTCGGACAGCGCCTGGCTCTTGATGTAGCCGGTGTGCGAGAGCGTCACGACCATGTCGGTCGGCGTGATCAGGTCTTCGGTGCCCAGATCCTGCGCGTTGTGCTCGATCTGGCTGCGGCGCGCGCCGGCCTTGGTCTGGCCGAACTCCAGCTTGATGGCGATCAGCTCCTCGGTGATGATCGTCGTCACGCGCGACGGCGTGGCGAGGATGTTCAGCAGGTCGGCGATCTCCGCCATCACTTCCTTGTACTCGCCGACGATCTTGTCCTGCTCGAGGCCGGTCAGGCGCTGCAGGCGCATCTGCAGGATCTCGCCGGCCTGGTCGTCGGAGAGGCGGTACAGGCCGTCGGGCTGCATGCCGTACTGGCGCGGCAGGCCTTCGGGGCGGTAGGCGTCGCGCCCGCCCGGGGTCTCGCCTTCGGCGCGCGACAGCATGTCGCGCACCAGCGAGGAATCCCACGACTTGCTCATCAGCGCGGCCTTCGCGACCGGCGGGGTGGGCGAGGTCTTGATCGTCTCGATGAACTCGTCGATGTTGGCCAGCGCCACCGCCAGGCCTTCGAGCACGTGGCCGCGCTCGCGCGCCTTGCGCAGCTCGAACACCGTGCGGCGGGTCACGACCTCGCGGCGGTGCTCGAGGAAGATGCTGACCAGGTCCTTGAGGTTGCAGAGCTTCGGCTGGCCGTCGATCAGCGCGACCATGTTGATGCCGAAGGTGTCCTGCAGCTGCGTCTGCTTGTAGAGGTTGTTCAGCACGACCTCGGGCACCTCGCCGCGCTTCAGCTCGATCACCACGCGCATGCCGGACTTGTCGGACTCGTCCTGGATGTGGCTGATGCCCTCGATCTTCTTCTCGTGGACCAGCTCGGCCATGCGCTCGAGCAGGGTCTTCTTGTTCACCTGGTACGGGATCTCGTCGACGATGATCGACTGGCGCGAGCCCTTGTCGATGTCTTCGAAATGGCACTTCGCGCGCATCACGACCTTGCCGCGGCCGGTGCGGTAGCCGTCGCGCACGCCGCTGGTGCCGTAGATGATGCCGGCGGTGGGGAAATCAGGGGCCGGGATGATCTCGATCAGTTCGTCGATCGTGGCCCCGGGGTTCTTCAGCAGGTGGAGGCAGGCGTCGATCACCTCGTTGAGGTTGTGCGGCGGGATGTTGGTGGCCATGCCCACCGCGATGCCGCCGGAGCCGTTCACCAGCAGGTTGGGCATCCGCGTGGGCATCACCAGCGGCTCTTTCTCGGAGCCGTCGTAGTTCGGGCCGAAGTCGACGGTTTCCTTGTCGAGGTCGGCGAGCAGCTCGTGGGCGATCTTCGAGAGGCGGATTTCGGTGTAGCGCATCGCCGCGGCGTTGTCGCCGTCGACCGAGCCGAAGTTGCCCTGGCCGTCGACCAGCATGTGGCGCATCGAGAAATCCTGCGCCAGCCGGACGATGGTGTCGTAGACCGACTGGTCGCCGTGCGGGTGGTACTTGCCGATCACGTCGCCGACGATACGGGCCGACTTCTTGTAGGGCCGGTTCCAGTCGTTGTTCAATTCGTGCATCGCGAAGAGCGAGCGGCGATGCACCGGCTTCAGGCCGTCGCGCGCATCGGGCAGTGCGCGCCCCACGATCACGCTCATCGCGTAGTCGAGGTACGAGCGGCGCATTTCCTCTTCGAGGCTGATCGGCAGGGTTTCCTTGGCGAACTGGGTCATTCGAGGTCGTCGGCGGAGCCGGAGAAGACGGGCGCTGGCGGGCCCGTGAGCGCAATCCGCGATTCTAATTCGCGGCCGTTGTAGTGCTTGCGCAACATCTGATTCGACTCTCGTAGGACGAAGCCGCGACCCCGGGCCAAAATCCGGGTCGCTAGAGGCCCTATGGCACAATCCGTCGACGGTGGTGGGCGCTCGGGACCGAGGGTTTCACCGTACCTTTCCGATTCCGGTTTGGACGTTCTGCAGGCCATCTGCGACATTCCTCAAGAGGAGAATCATGAAGAAACTGAATAAAGTGGCATCGCTCTTCGCAACCGCCGCACTCGCCGCTTCCGCGTCTGTTGCGTTCGCGCAGTCCAACGGTGCTGACAACTGGGTCAACAGCACCGGCCTTCCCTGGAAGAATGGCACCAACGAACTCTGCTGGCGTGATGCCAACTGGACGCCGGCGACTGCCAACCAGGCTTGTGACGGCGCGCTGAAGCCGCCGCCTGCACCGGCCCCGGTTGCACAGGCCCCGGCTCCCGCCCCGGCCCCGGTGGCTCCGGCTCCGGTCGCTCCGCCGGCCCCGGTGGTCGTGCCGGTCGCTCCGGTCTCCGAGAAGGTCACCTTCGCCGCTGACGCTTTCTATGACTTCGGCAAGTCGACGCTGAAGCCGGAAGCCAAGACGAAGCTGGACGACCTGGTCAGCAAGACCTCGGGCGTGAACCTCGAAGTCATCATCGCCGTCGGCCACACCGATGCGATCGGTGGCGACGCCGCCAACCAGAAGCTGTCGGTCGCTCGTGCCGAAGCGGTCAAGACC
>NZ_JBFUGN010000605.1:0-3809 GCF_056402895.1 Rhizobacter sp. P3_B12
GACGTGGCGCGTGCGGAGGGGCGGCTGGCCGACAGCCGGGCGGCCCGCGAGGTCGAACTCGGCCTGCGGCTCGCGGCCGGCGACGAGCGCGGCGCCTTGCGCGCCCGCTCGCACCTGGCCGACCTGGCACTGGCGATGGGCGAGGTCGACGAGGCGGTGTACCTCGGGCACCAGCTGGTCGATTCGCTGCGCGGCAAACGCGCGCCGGCGACGCTGTGCACGGCGCAGCTCAGCCTGATGCATGCGCTGCTGGAGCGGGGTTCGATCGACGAGGCGTTCGCGCTGTCGCACGAGATGCTGCGGCTGGCGGCCGATTGCGACCTGCTGTGGCAGGTGGCCGACGCCCTCGCCTGGCTGGCCGCCTGCCGAGGCGACCTGCCGACGGCGGCCGAACTCGCGGGATGGTCGGACGCGGCCTGGCGGCGTCGCGATGCGCCCCGGGCGACATTGCCGGCGCTGCGACGGGATCGGGTGCAACAACTGATCGGCTCGCTGCCCGCCGCCGCGCTCGATCTGTCGACAAGCGCCGGCGCCCGGCTCAACGAGGCGGACATCGTGGCGCTGTGGGACGCAACCCGGGCCGCCTGAGGCCCCGGTGCCTCAGTGAAAGTCGTCCTCTCGCTGATGGCGGACGGCCGCGACCACGACGGTTTCGCCGTCGMTGATCTCGAACAACGCGACGTAGCCGGTGCGGCCGCAAGCGATCACCAGTTCACGCAGGAAAGGGCTGGCAGCGGCCTTTCGGCAGGTGAACGGAAACCGCTCCAGTGCCCGCAATCCCCCGGCGATCGCCCCGAGGGCTTCTTCTGCCAAGCTCAGGTCACCATCCTCGCGTGCGAGTTCGCGCTGGATCAGAAAGTCGTAGAGCCGGTCGAGGTCCTGCTGCGCCTCGCGCGTCAACAGAACGCGAAAGTTCATCGCTTCGAACGCCCCTGCGCCGCCCGGCGGGCCCGCGCGCCGGCCAGCTTCTTCTCGAGCCCGCCGATGACCTCGTCCGCACTCACGAACCGGCCGTCGCGCTTCGCAGACTCCAGGGAGGCCAGCCCGCGTGCGACGAACTCCGCTTGCGCGAGGCGGCGGTTGACGCCTTCACGCACGGAAGCTTCGACGAACTGGGACAGGCTTTCTCCGCTCTGCAGCACCCGCTCCAGTTGCTCACGCAACTCGGGTTCGACACGGACGGCTGGAATGGTGGAGGACTTCATGGCCGCCAATGTAATTCATTTGCGCCACATCGAAATCCTCTTCGACGCCTTGGCCCCGCAGGCAGCGGCGGCGGTCGATCAGCGGGTGTCGTTCTGCACGACCGGGTCGACCGACGCCTTCAGGCGCTTGGCCATGTCCGTCACGTACACCATGTAGGCGTAGGCCAGGCCGGTGTAGTTCTGGTTCTCGATCTGGGCCGCGGTGCGATCCTGGCTGTACCAGACCGGCCCGAACTGGTTCTCGAGGTCCGGCGACACGATCGCGATGCCGACCGTGTCGAAGAAGTAGCCCGTCGACTGGATCTGGAAGCGGATCGTGACAGGCCCGGTCACCGGGAGGCTGGGCAGGTCCACGATCTCCGGGCTCACGCGGGTCTGGAGCAGGTCGTTGCCGTTCTGGTCCTTGACCAGGAAGGCGAAGACGCTGACCGGAATGATGGTACTCATGGTGTTTTCTTTCCTTTGGCGCTGTTGCCGCCCCGGGCGGCGTCCAGCGGGTTGACGAGATCGAGACAGGCGGGGTGTCGGCGAGTTCAGCGGGTGGCGTTCAGCGGGTGTCGTTCTGCACGACGGGATCGACCGATGCCCTCAAACGCCCCAGCGTGTCGGTCACGTACACCCGGTACGCATAGGCACCCCCATCGGAGTTCCCGTTGACCACCTCGGCGGATCTGAGATCGGAGCCGTACACCGGGTCGCTGAACTGGTCTGCAGCGCCCGGCGAGACGAACTCGACACCGACCGGCTGCTGGAAACAGTAGTTCTCCGATTCGATCTGGAAATGGATCGTGACCGGCCCGCTCGCCGTGTTCTGCTGGAGATTCAGCACTTCAGGACTCACGGTGGTTCGGAGCACATCCTGGTTCTGTTCGTCCTTGACCACATAGGCAAAGACGTGGACCGTGATGGGAATGCTCATGATGTTTTCTTTCCTTTGGCGCTGTTGCCGCCCCGCGCGGCGTCCAGCTGGTTGACGAGATCGAGATAAGCGGGGTGTCGGTAAGAGGTGCGCTGGATGCGGTCGACGACCTGCCGGGCCGCCTCGCGATCGCCGAGGCGAAGGCGCACGCGCGCCAGCGTGGTCAGCACCGAGCCGTCGTTCAGGCCGGCGAAGGGCTGCAGCAGTTCGGCAGCGCGGGCCCAGGCCTCGCGCGCCGCGGCGGGGTCGCCATCGGCCTGCAGGTTGCCCAGTGTCTCGGCGGCATTCGCCATCACCACCGTCAGGTTCACGCGGCCCAGCGTGTCCTTCGCGACCACCGACGACGACACGGCCAGGTACGCGGCGAGCTGCGACACCAGCGCCGGCCGGTCCACCGGCGCGAGCACGGCCGAGTACGCGAGCGCACGCCCCTTCAGGTCGACCGAATAGCGCGGCGACGCCGGGCTGACGCCGTCGAGTCCCCGGGCGCATTCGATGGCGGCCGCGAGTCCGGCGGCGGCCTCGGCGGTGCGCCCCATCGCGCGATCGACCTCCACCATGCGCAGCCGCGCGAAACAGGCGTCGCCGCGCCAGAACAGGTTGGTCGGGTCTTCGTCGACCAGCCGCTCGGCGATCGCCAGGCTGTCGCGTCCGCTGGCCTGCGCCGCGAACGGGTCGCCCATGTCGAGCTGGTGGCGGCTGATCGTGTTCAGCGCACTGACGATGCCGCGCTGCGCCACCTTGTTCTTGGCACCGCCCGGCATCGCGCGGAACAGCGCCAGCTGCTGCTGCGTGTCCTTCAGCGCCGCCTCGTACTGGCCGAGCTGCTCGTGCGCGCTCGACAGGAAGCCGTGGTTCTGCGCCAGCTCGAAACCCAGTTCGGCGCGCTGCGGCAGCAGCCGCTTCAGCACGGTGCCCGCGGCCTCGAGCGACGCGATCGCTTCGGCCGGCCGCTCGGTGCCCAGCTGCACCGCACCGAGGTTGACGTATGCGAAGGCCGCTTCGGCCTGCCAGTCGACGTTCGACGGGTCCAGCTTCGTCAGGCGCTCGCTCAGTTCGAGGTAGCTGCGGAAGTTGGCCTCGGCCGTCCTGCCGTCGGCACGCTTCCACGCCGCGTAACCGACCCAGAACATGCTCTGCGCATGGTCGAAGATGCGCTGCCCGTCGTTCGGCATCTGCGCGACCAGCCGCTGCGTGGTCGCGGCCGCCTGCTCGAACGCGGCCTGCGCCTCGGCCGGGTTGCCGCGCAGGTCGCGGATCTCGCCGATCAGGTGCATCGCACGCGAGCGATGGCCGAGCGCCGTCGCATCCAACCGGTCGGCTTCCTGGGAGGCGTAGTACGCGAGCGCCTTCTCGCCCACCGAATCCAGCACCTCCAGCCGGCCCACCGGCTCGAGCTTCTTGCGCAGGTCGCCGAGCATGAACTCGATCAGCCCCTCGGCCTGCGCGCGCTGGTGCTGCGCCTCGTTGCGCGCGCGCACCGCCAGCACGGCCAGCAGCGCGAACACGACGACGCCGACGGCCGAGGCCGATGCGATTCCCGCGAGCCAGCGCAGCCGGCGCTGCGTGTCGCGCTGCACCAGGTCGTCGAAGCCGACGCCGATCATGCCGGCCAGCAGCTTCAGCGCCGCGCGGCGCGGGCCGTCGCCTTCGGCGCGCTGGTCGGCGGCGATCGGCTCCAGCGG
>NZ_JBFUGN010000606.1:0-3805 GCF_056402895.1 Rhizobacter sp. P3_B12
GCCCGAGACGCCCCAGAACAGCGTGGTCGTCGACAGCGAGATCTGGCCGAGCTTGTCGCTCCACAGGCGGGCATTGCAGCTGGAGAAGTCGCGCACCAGCTCGACCACGCTGTGCGACAGCGGCTGCAGCGGCGCCTCGGTGCGCGGGATGCGCAGGTTGAACAGCGCGGCGATGACATACAGGAAAACGATGATCGAAATCGCCGCTTCGGGAGGGGTGTTGACGCCGGTGTCGACCAGCGGCAGGTCGAAGGCGAGCAGGTGCGCCGAGATCGCATGGCCGACGAGCTGGCCGCCGAGCAGCAGGCCCAGGATGATCGACAGGATGGTCAGCCCCTCRATCCAGCCGTTGGCCTTGACCAGCTGCGAGTTCGGCAGCAGCTCGGTCAGGATGCCGTACTTGGCTGGCGAGTAGGCGGCCGCACCCAGGCCGACGATCGCGTAGGAGACCAGCGGATGGCTGCCGAACAGCATCATCAGGCAGCCGATCACCTTGATCGCGTTCGACGCGAACATCACCCGCCCCTTGGGCACGGCGTCGGCGAACGCGCCGAGGAAGGGCGCGAGGATCACGTAGAAGAGCGCGAAGATCGGACTCAGCGCCGGCACCTGCCAGGTCGGCGCGTGAGAGGTCTTCAACAGTTCGATGGCGCTCACCAGCAACGCGTTGTCAGCCAGCGAGCTGAAGAACTGCGCCGACATGATGGTGTAGAAACCTTTTTTCATTCGCTGAGAGCGTGCTGCCTGTCGCATGCCGGGTGGGCCCGGTCATCAATCGATGCAGCGCTCGACGCGGCCGCTGCTGGTTCCCCGCGGCGGCGGTTATAGCACGGGGCATGGTGCCCCGGTCGCGTCGACCGGCTCAGTACCCCAGCGACATCGTGACGGCCCCGGCGACGAAGCAGCTGGTCGCGATGGCCGTCGCGGCCAGCGGAATCCGGAACCAGTAGCGCAGCGCGAGCACGACGTAGGCGGCGCTCGCGATGCCGGCCAGCCACACGAAGGTGGGCGAGCGGTGCAGCACGTCCATGTGCATCGCGGCGAGCATCAGGTAGACCAGCGAGAACAGGATGGCGCCCAGGCTGTGGCTCGCGTTGAAGCCGATCCAGGCCTTCCACATCGTCGTGTCGCGGGTCAGGCGCGGCGAGCTCGAGCGCATCGCGCGCGCGACATTGGCATCGCGCGGATCGAAGTTCGTGCCGAAGAACGTATAGGCCAGGTGCAGCAGCCCGAGCAGGCCGTAGATCGCTGCGCCGGCCAGGATCAGGATTTGGGACATGCGGGATTGTGTGGGTCGAAAGCGCAAGCATCGTTACGAGGCGCAACCCCGAGCGCTGCAGGGTGAGGCAATGCTCCAGCGCTAGACTCCGGTCCTGCCATCAGGAGCCGACCATGTCCGATCCCGTCTCCCACATCCTCAGCCTCGGCCGGGCATTGCCGCCGGAGGACCGTGAACGGCTCGTCGAGCAACTGATGGAATCGCTCAACGAGCCCGCTGCCGCCGAGCTCGACACGGCGTGGGAAAACGAGATCCAACGCAGGTTGGCCGAGTTCGAGCGGGGTGAAGTCCTGCCGATTGATGCAGAAGATGTTTTCGCCAAGGCTCGCCGAATAGCGCGGTGATCAAGGTCTTCTTCCTTCCAGCAGCAGAGATTGAACTGCTCAAGGAAGTCACGTACTACTCCAAGGCCGCCACGGGAGCCGGCCTGCGCTTCCAGGCCGCGGTCGAAGCGGCAGTTTCTCGCGTCAGGACACATCCGTTGGGTGGTGCGCCGAGCTTCAAGGAGACCCGCAGCGTCCTGGTCAAAGGGTTTCCGTTCAGCATCGTCTACCGGGCTTGGCAAGACAGGCTGCTCATCGTGGCCATCGCCCCCCATAGGAAGCGCCCGCACTACTGGGCTTCGCGTGTCGACTGAGCGCAACCCGCTCACCCCGCCTTGCGCCGATCCATCTGCGCGCCTTCGTAGAACGCCTTCTTCGATGCATACATCGCGTGGTCGGCCTCGTTGACCGCGGCCTCGATGCGCCCGCCGGCCTCGCAGGTGGCGATGCCGAGCGCGAAGCTCAGCGTCGTCGTGCCGTGGAACTGGTTGTTCAGCTCCGTCAGCGAGGCCAGCCGGTCCAGCAGCAGCTGCGCGGCGCGTGCATCCATCCCCGGCAGCAGCAGCGCGAACTCGTCGCCGCCGATGCGCGCGGCGCACATCGGCTTGTCGATCGCCTTCGTCAGCACCTCGCCGGCGCGCCGCAGCAGCGCGTCGCCGGCCGCATGGCCCTGCGTGTCGTTGATGGTCTTCAGCCCRTTCAGGTCGGCCACCACCACCGTCACCGGCCACGGGCCCTTGCGCTCCAGCCGGTTGATCTCGTCGACGAAGAAGGCCCGGTTGCGCAGCTTGGTCAGCGGGTCGTGCTTGCCGAGGAACTCGAGGTAGGCCTCGGCCTGCTTGCGCGCGGTGATGTCGGTCAGCGAGATCAGCACCAGGTCCCAGTCGGCCTCGTGGCCGGGCAGCACCGAGAACTGCAGGTACACGTGCAGCTTGTCGCCGGCCAGGTTGTAGTTGACGACCTCGCGCTGGTGCGTGGTCTTGCCGTTCCACAGATCGTGCAGCTGGTCGGCGAAATGCGAGGCCATGTCGTCGCGGAACACGTCGTCCAGCCGCCGCAGCAGCGTGTCGCGGTCGGGCGCGCCGAACATGCGCAGCGTCTGCTGGTTCACGTCGATCACGCGGATCTCCTGCAGGCAGCGGCTCACGAACTCCGGGTGCACGTCGGTGAACACCCGGAAGTCGCTGATGCCCTGCGCGCGCGCCTCGTCGAGCAGCCGCTTCACGCTGCTGAAATCCTCCACCCACAGCGACACCGGCGAATGCTCGAACAGCCCGCGCGCATACAGCTCGCTCAGCCGCAGCGCCTCGGCCGCTGCGCTGCGCTCGGTCACGTCCTCGATCGCGAGCAGCACGCGGTCCCAGCCGGCCTCGTGGCCCGGCAGCACGGTGGCGTTCAGCACGATGTCGAGTCGCCGGCCGTCCAGCGCGTAGTTGACCGTCTGGCTCGTGAAGCGGGTGCGGCCCTCCCACAGCGCGGCCAGCTCCTCGACGAGCTGCTCGAACATGTCGTCGCGGAACACGCGCGACAGGTTCTCGACCAGGTGCGCCAGGTCGCGCGCGCCGTACAGCTCCAGCGTGCGCCGGTTCACCTGCAGCACGTGCAGGCAGGCCGAGCATTCGGCGACGCGGCGCGGGTCGGCCCGCAGGTGCGCGCGCAGGTCGGTCACGCCGGCGGCGCGCCAGCGCGAGAACAGGGCCTGCAGCGCGCTGTAGTCCTCCAGCCACAGCGACACCGGTGCAAGCTCGAACAGGCTGGCCAGTTCGGCGGGGGGCAGGGCTTCAGTGACGTTCATCGCTTGACGTTCATCGCTCAGTGCGCATTCATCCACGCTTCGATGGCATCGGGCTCCACCGGCGCCGCGCGGCTGATCAGCTCGCATCCGCCGGGGGTCACGACCGCATCGTCCTCGATGCGGATGCCGATGTTCCAGTAGACCTCGGGCACGTCGGGCGCCGGCTGCACGTACAGGCCGGGCTCGAGCGTGACGACCATGCCGCATTCGAGCTTGCGCGATGGCGCGCGCACGACCCGCCCGCCGCGAAAATCCGGCTGGTCGACGGCCGGCTCCTGCAGCGACAGGTACTCGCCGACATCGTGCACGTCGCGCCCCAGCCAGTGGCCGGTGTCGTGCATGTAGAAGCGCCGGTAGGCGCCGCTCGCCATCACCGCGTCGACATCGCCGTGCCGGTCGTGTGACAGC
>NZ_JBFUGN010000607.1:0-3804 GCF_056402895.1 Rhizobacter sp. P3_B12
GCCTGAACCCGGTCAAGCGCGTCGGCGAGCAGATCGTCGAGGCGATCGAGGCCCACACCGAGCTGCGCGGCGCCGCGGCCCGCGCCAAGGCCATCGAGTGGCTGGGCAAGGTCGGCATCCCCGAGCCCGAGCGCCGCATCGACGAGTACCCGTTCCGCCTGAGYGGCGGCCAGAAGCAGCGCGTGATGATCGCGATGACGCTGGCGGCCGAGCCCGATTTCCTGATCGCCGACGAGCCGACCACCGCGCTCGACGTGACGATCCAGGCGCAGATCCTCGACCTGCTGAAGCGCCTGCAGAGCGAGCAGGGCATGGGCCTGCTGCTGATCACGCACGACCTCGCGGTGGTGGCCGGCATGGCGCATCGCGTCGCGCTGATGTACGCCGGGCAGATCATCGAGGAGGCGACGAGCGACGAGTTCTTCCGCTCGCCGAAGCACCCCTACGCGAAGCTGCTGCTGCGCGCGCTGCCCGATGCCGACAAGCGCGGCGGCCGGCTCGCGGCGATCCCCGGCACCGTGCCGCCGCTGTGGCAGGAGTTCACCGGCTGCCGCTTCGCGCCGCGCTGCGACCGCGTGATGCCCGAGTGCCACACGACGATCCCCGAGCTGATCGATCTCGGCACGCGGCGCAATGTGCGCTGCATCCTGTACCGCGATGGTGCGCAGCCGGTCGATGCCGCCCCGATCCAGGGCGAGGCGATCGCCGCAGTGCCGCAAAAGCGCGCCGACAGTGGCGTGGACCAGCCACTGCTGCTGGATGTGAAGCAGCTGTCGGTCCGCTTCGCGATCCGCAAGGGCCTGCTGCAGCGCGCCCACGGGCACTTCAACGCCGTCGATGGCATCTCGTTCGCGATCCGCCCCGGCGAGACGCTGGCGCTGGTCGGTGAATCCGGCTGCGGCAAGACGACGACCGGCAAGGCCATCGTGCAGCTGCTGCGCCACCAGGCGGTGATCGAGGGCCAGGCGATCTTCCAGGGCCGGGATCTCTTCTCGCTGCAAGGCGATGCGCTGCGCGATGCGCGGCGTGCGGTGCAGATCATCTTCCAGGACCCGTTCGCATCGCTGAACCCGCGCATGCGGGTGTTCGACGTGCTCGAAGAGGGGCTGCTCGCATTGCGCCCCGAGCTCGATCTCACCGCACGGCGCGAGCTGCTCGAGAAGCTGGTCGACCAGGTCGGCCTGCGGCGCGATGCGCTGCAGCGCTACCCGCACGAGTTCTCGGGCGGCCAGCGCCAGCGCATCGCGATCGCGCGCGCACTGGCCRTCAACCCGAAGCTGATCGTCTGCGACGAGCCGACCTCGGCGCTCGACGTGTCGGTGCAGGCGCAGATCCTCAACCTGCTGCGCGAGCTGCAGCGCGAACTCGGCGTGTCGTACCTCTTCATCACGCACAACATCGGCGTCGTCGAGTACATCGCCGACCACGTGGCGGTCATGCAGAAGGGGCGCATCGAGGAATCGGGCACCACCGAATCGGTGCTGGGCTCACCGCAATCGAGCTACACGCGCACCTTGCTTGCGGCGGTGCCCCGAATCAGGGCCGAACTGAGCGCCTGATTCATCGCCACCCGCATCGATGGCATCGGTCCATCGATGGGCGAACCACCCCGCTTTCAGCGGGCGCGGCACAGCTTTGCTCGTCCATTTTCGAGGGCTGTTGCACAGGGCCAACGGCTGTGTTGTTTCAGGTTAGGGAAGGGTGCCCAGGTGCGCGTCGAAGTATGTCGTCGAGGGATCGATCGCCATCGTCGGCACCGGCCGCAAACCCGCATGGATGCTGGGTTTTCCGACATCGACGCGCGTGCGCCATAGGCCCGGGCAGCCTTTGCGCCTGCACGCCTTCTGAAGCGATCAAGGAATACCCTAAAGGGTCCCCTTTTCCCTTCAGTGACAATTCTTTTACATGTCTTTGCGGACAGGTCATGGCAGGTTCATGAAGCCGGCACATGACTTGCTGTGAGAGTGGGTTTATCGATCAACCTTTTCAGTGTTTTAGGAGATCACATGTTTAGAAGAACGAAGGTCTGCACCGGCCTGATGTTGGCGTTCGGCGGCAGCCTCGCGCTCGGCTCATTGCCCGCTCTCGCACAGCAGCAGATGGACAAGGTCGAGATCACCGGTTCCGCGATCAAGCGCATCGACGCTGAAACGGCGCTGCCGGTGACGGTCATCACCCGCGAAGAGATCTCGCGCAGTGGTGTGGCCAACATGGAGCAGCTGGTCCACAACATGGCGTCGACCAACACCGCCGGTGCGACCCGCGGTTCGGACCTGGCCGGCCTTGCCAGCTACGGCACATCCAGCGTTTCGCTGCGTGGCCTGGGCGACAGCCGCACGCTGGTGCTGGTGAACGGCCGCCGCCTCGCGGTGTTCGCCTCTGACGGCGGTGCCGTCAACATCAACGCGATTCCGCTGGCCGCCATCGAGCGTGTTGAAATCCTGCGTGACGGTGCCTCTGCCGTGTACGGCAGCGATGCGGTCGCCGGCGTGATCAACTTCATCCTGCGCTCGGACTACAACGGTCTTGAGATCGGTGGCGAATCCGGCCGCCCGTCCCAATCGGGTGGCGGCAAGACGAACCGCGCCAACATCCTGTTCGGCCATGGCGACCTCGTCCAGGACAAGTACAACTTCATGCTGGGGATGGACGTCGAGAAGACGACGACCCTCTATGCGATCGACCGTGAATTCTCGAAATCGGGCAACCGCTATCCGTATTTCCAGAACGCCGCTACGCCGAGCGGCCGGATCGAAGGCAACTACGACCCGACGCTGTCGCTGGAGGACAACAAGAAGCCGACTGGCGGCAACGCCGGAATGCCCATCTTGGGGTCGGGCTACGGCAATCCGTCCGCCGACCTGGGGCAGTGCGCCGACATTCGCATGTTTGCGGTGACCGCCTCCCCGACCGCCAAGTACAAGAATTGCAACTACGACTCGGCACCGGACGTCGGCCTGTTCCCCGAGATCAAGCGGACCAACGTCTTCGGCACGTTCAAGCTCGCACTGACGCCTGAGCACACGCTTTACGGCGAAGCCATGTTCGCGAAGAACGTCGTGACCGAAGCGTATCAACCCGCTCCGGCGCGTTCCGCCTTCTTCGAAACCGACAACCTGTTCTTCAAGAACAACAAGCCTGTAGCTTTGCTGGTCTACCCGGGTAGCGTAGCCTACGAGACCATCATCAAACCCTACGTGGCCAACCATAGTGCTGATCTGCAGAAACTGATCGACAGCGGCCTGCCGGTCGCGGTCTCTTGGCGCGCGTTCTCTTCCGGGCTCCGCACCGAAGAAGACACGCTGAAGCAGTCTCGCTTCCTCACCGGCGTGAAGGGCTCGTTGGGCAGCTGGGACTACGACGTCGCGGCGATGTACAACCAGAGCAAGACCGAAGGCAGATTGACCGACGGATACTTCTCGCAGTATGACGTCGCTCAGATCATCAATTCGCCCACCTCGGGTTGGAATCCGTGGGCCTCCAACGGTCAACAGGATGCGGGCCTGACCTCGGCGATTCGGGGTGCCAACTATGTCGGCCCGACGCTGACCGGCAAGTCGACGCAAGCCTCCATCGATGCCACGGGCTCGACCACGCTCACGCAATTGGCCGGCGGCCCGATGCAGCTGGCCGTGGGTGCATCGTTCCGTCGCGAGACCTACAAGATCGACGTGCCGCCGATCCTGGGTGAAGGCGACATCGCCGGCCTGGGCGGAGCCACACCGAACGAAGACGAGCTGCGCAGGGCGGCTGCGCTATACACCGAACTGAACATGCCCCTGCGCAAGGACCTCGAGGTGAATG
>NZ_JBFUGN010000608.1:0-3798 GCF_056402895.1 Rhizobacter sp. P3_B12
GGTGAGCATCGCGTGGCCGAACACCGAGAGGCCTGCGGCGCGGCTCATGCGCCCCCCTTGCGGGCGCGCACCAGCGCGGCGAGGCCGCGGTAGTGCTTCTTGCCGGCCAGGCGCGAGCGCAGCAGGCCGGGGGTGCGGGTGGAGGTGGTCTCGATCTGCATTTCACGAAGTTCGAACGGATCGCGGATCAGCGGGCAACTCGCGCGCCATGTCAGGCACAGGCGGTCTTCGTCCGGCTCGATGAACACCGTGTCGATCTGCGCTTGCACCTCCACGATGGGCGCGCCATGGCGCACGAAGCGCACATGCACGGGTTCCCGCGGCAGCCGGGCCTCGATGCGCGGCAGCGGGCTCAGGTGGGCCAACACGATGGGCTCACCGCCGTGAGGATAGGAAATCTGCTGGTCGGGCGGCGCGGCCTGGTGGTAGCGCGGGTCGAAGTCACCGGGCAGCCACGGCATCTTCTCGCGCTGCCAGCGCTCGTCATAGGTACCTGCATGCTCGACGCGCGGCAGCCAATGCCGCCCCAACGGACCGAAGGCCATCGGGCGGTAGGGCCCGTCCGGCCGCTCGACCGGATGGCCCGGCTCCTCGGTGGCCGGCAAGGCCATGCCGACCAGGTTCTGCCGGAAGCGGCAGTAGCCGGTGCCCGCCGGATTGGGCCGGTAGAGCTCGATGCGGCCCGGGTCCGACGGATCGATGTCGGTGCCGCCGAACGCGCTGTCGTAGCCGATCTCCTGCGTCGTGAACGGCTGCGGTTCGGTCGCCGCCACGCCGATCACGCCACGACGCCATTCGCGATGGCCGAGCACCGTCACCACCTTGCGACAGCTGCCCACCATGAAGCCCGCCTCCATCCGCGTCACCGGCCGGCCGCCCGGCGCATGGGCGCGGGCCCGCAGCAGGACGTCGCAGTGCGGCTTGAAGACGCTGAAGTCGTTCTCGTGGAGCGGGGCGCTGCGCGCCGGATCGGGGCCCGGTACGTCGGCCTCGTACAGCGGAAGTTGCTCATCCGCAAGCTGCGGTGGCGCCTCCCCGCAACTGCTCAGCACGAAGCTGGCCTYGACGACCACCACGGCGAGTTCGCGCCCGTCGGGTCGATGGCCGACGTTCCATCCAGCGAGGTAAGGCGTGGGGTTGACGATGTGCATGCCGGCCGAAGTCAGGAGGGGGCGATCTACTGCTTCACGCCAGGAGAGGGGACAGTACAACCGAGCGCCGACGGCGACCAAGTGAACAAAGTCAACGCATGGTGCCGGCGGCGGGACTTGAACCCGCATCTCCGTGAGGAGGAGGGATTTTAAGTCCCTTGCGTATACCGATTTCGCCACGCCGGCAGCGGATCTTCCAGGCAACCGCGGCGATTATCAATGCATGCACCGAGGTCTGGCCACGTCGGCCATGATCCATACCTCCCCCCACTGATGCCCGCCCCATGCCCTCGCCCGCCACCCGCATCGAACACGACAGCCTCGGCGACATCGCCGTCCCCGCCGACGCGCTGTACGGCGCGCAGACGCAGCGCGCCGTGCTGAACTTCCCCGTCAGCGGCGGCCGGCTGCCGGCCGCCTTCATCCGCGCGCTGATCCAGCTCAAGCTCGCCGCCGCACGTGCCAATGCGCGCCTGGGCACGCTCGAGCCCGACACCGCGCAGGCGATCGAGGCCGCCTGCCGCGAGCTGCTCGACGGCGACTTCATGCCGCACTTCCCGCTCGACGTCTTCCAGACCGGCTCGGGCACCAGCTCGAACATGAACGCCAACGAGGTGATCGCGACGCTCGCGACGCGCCGCCTCGGCCGCCCGGTCTCGGCGAACGACCACGTCAACCACGGCCAGAGCAGCAACGACGTGATCCCGAGCGCGATCCACGTCAGCGCCGGCGTCGTGCTCGCCGAGCAGCTGCTGCCCGCGCTGCACCACCTGTCGAAGGTGACGCGCGACAAGGCCCGCAGCGTGCACGAGCACGTGAAGACCGGCCGCACCCACCTGATGGACGCGATGCCGGTGCGCCTGAGCCAGGCGCTCGGCGGCTGGGCCTCGCAGGTCGATGCGCAGATCGCGCGGCTCGAGGCCCTGCGCGCCGACCTGGCCCAGCTCGCGCTCGGCGGCACCGCCGTCGGCACCGGCGTCAACGCGCACCCGGATTTCGCGCGCCTGGCCTGCGAGGAGCTGGCCGGCCTCACGCAGCAGGCCTTCCGCCCCGGCGACGACTACTTCGCGCTGATGGGCGCGCAGGACACCGCGGTCTCGGTCTCGGGCCAGCTCAAGAGCCTGGCCGCGAGCCTGATGAAGATCGCCAACGACCTGCGCTGGATGAACTCCGGCCCGCTCGCCGGCCTCGGCGAGATCGAGCTCGAGGCGCTGCAACCCGGCTCGTCGATCATGCCCGGCAAGGTCAACCCGGTGATCCCCGAGGCGACCACGATGGTCGCGGCCCAGGTGATCGGCAACGACGCCGCGATCACCATCGCCGGCCAGTCCGGCAACTTCGAGCTGAACGTGATGCTGCCGCTGGTCGCGCGCAACCTGGTCGAGAGCCTGGAGCTGCTGGCCAACGTGAGCCGCCTGCTGGCCGACAAGGCGATCGCCGGCTTCAAGGTGCGCGGCGATCGTTTGCGCGATGCCTTGTCGCGCAACCCGATCCTGGTGACCGCGTTGAACCCGCTGATCGGCTATGCGCGCGCCGCCGAGATCGCGAAGCAGGCCTACCGCGAAGGGCGCCCCGTCATCGACGTGGCCGACGAGCAGACCGGCCTCGGCCGCGCCGAGCTGGAGCGTTTGCTGGACCCGTCACGCCTGGCCGATGGCGAGGGTGAAGGCGGCGGCGGGGGATAAGCACACCGTTCGCAACAAAACGGCGTCTCGTCCTACAAAATAAGGATGCAGTTCCGGGTTAAAGTCACAGACACGGAGCCGCAGTTACCTCCTCMCTCCTCCCAATGACACTGCGGCTTCTTCGGGCGGATGGTGCTTGCACCATCCGCTTTTTCTTTGTCGGTCCGTTTTGAGAGATCGATTTCAGCGCGCGATGGCAGATCAGCAATGCGCCAGCCGCGACGGCTCGGTGTGCGCGATCTCCCGACCCACCGACACCGCATACGACAGCGCGGCGCCGCGCGAGATCCAGCGGTGGCCGCCGGCCAGGCAGCAGTCGCGGTACACCTCGCAGGGCGTGTTCACCGCGCCGCGCACGCGGCTCACGACGACGGCGGCCGTGTAGCCGCGGCCTCGCCCGCTCTCCTGCGCGGCCACGAAAATCCGGAAATCACCTTCGTTGAATTGCTGATCGAACTGCATCTCGCGCTCCACGGCGGCAACCCTGCCGCGAGGCGAGACTATGTTCGATGCCGCGCGGCAAATCCATCCATCCGATTGACTCCCTCTTCGGGGGGATCGATGTCGGATCCTGGATCCTGGCCGCGGCTCACAGCGATTGCAGGATGTCCTTGCGCTTCTGCTTGTACTCGTCGTCGGTGATCAGGCCCTTGTCGCGCAGCTGCTTCAGCGCGGTCAGGCGGCGCTCGATCTCGTCGGCCTTCGGGTCGGCCGGCTTGACGATCGGCGCAGCCGGGGCGGCTTGCACCGCAGGCGTCGCCACCAGCGGCGCGGGTGCCGGTGCCGGCGTGAGCGTCGCAGCCGCCGCGGGCGGTGCCGCCAGCACCAGCGGCGGCGGGGGCGGCGGCGTCGGCACGGTGGTGGCCTGCGTCAGCGACACCGTCAGCCAGTCGCTGCGCCGGTTGCCCGCCCCGGCGCCGACCAGCTTCACATCCGACGCCTTGCCGCGCGCGCCGTACAGG
>NZ_JBFUGN010000609.1:0-3793 GCF_056402895.1 Rhizobacter sp. P3_B12
CAGCACGTCTGAACGGGCATGACCCCTGGGCCTACTTGCGTGACGTGTTGGAGCGGCTGCCGATGCTGCCCAATAGCCGACTCGAAGAGCTGTTGCCTCATCGGTGGACTCCGCCGCAGACTTGAGCAACTGACCGCCGTCAAGATGGGACGGCCAGACGCTCACCGTGCGCCGGCGGTCAGGTAGGGCACGAGATGCTCCAGTGCAGAGGGGCTAACCCGGCCTGCGCGGAGCGAAGCGCAGATAGGTTGGGGATTCCTAGTTCGCCAGGTGCAACCTTCACCTCTGCGCCGCGTCAGGGGCGGCGCCCTTAGCCCCTCTGCTTGGGCGGCTTGCGAGAACTCGAGCTGGGTCGCCGGCCCATGGCGCCGCTTACCCCCGGGGTGATCGCCTCAGAGGGCGTGGCCACTGGCAGAGGCCTCTCTGGGCTCGCGGCGCGTAGTGCCCGGCAACCGGCGGCGGCCGCGCCCTGGAAGCAATACGCTTGACGTACCGCGTATGATTGCTTACCTTGGAGCACGCTGATTGTCGGCTACCGGGACAAGCGAACGCGAACATTCACTGAGGCCAACCGGGTCAAGGCTCTCGCGGGCTTCGACTGCAGGGCGGAGCTACGGAGCGAGCAGCTCGATGTCTCCACAGTCACTGCTCGATCTCGACCTGCCGGGAAATCGGCTAGAGGCACTCAGAGGCGGCCGCAAGGACCAGTACAGCGTCCGCATTGATGACCGGCGTCGAGACTGCTTCGAGTTGCCAAAGCGGGCACGAAGCCCCACCAATGTTGAGATCGAGGACTACCACTAGAAAAGGTGCAGTATGGGGCGCACAGTAATTCATCCGGGCGAGCATCTCGCCGGGCAGCTTGAAGCACTGGGCATTAGCGCGGCCGAGTTGGGACGCCGCTTGCAGGTGCCAGGCAACCGCATCAGCCAGATAGTGACGGGTCACCGGGCCATCACGGGAGATACAGCGCTGCGGCTAGGCCACTTCTTCGGCACCAGCCCACAGTTCTGGTTGAACCTGCAAGCCACCTATGACCTGCGGGTTGCTGAAAAGAAGATGGGCGCCTCGATCAAGAACCTACCAACGCTGACCACGGGACGGAAGCGCGGCAATGACTATGCCCCGGCGGCATGAGCCTCTCTGAGAAAACAATGGCAAAAGACAAACCAATGACGACAACTGCAGCGAACAAGTCACCAAAGAACGGGGCCGGTGGCAACCTCGGCTTTGAAGCCGAGCTGTTTAAGACCGCCGACAAGTTGCGCGGCAACATGGAGCCGTCTGACTATAAACATGTCGTGCTCGGGCTCATCTTCCTCAAGCACATCTCCGACAGCTTCGAAGCAAAGCGCGCCGCGTTGCTGGCCGAATACGCGGACGGGGCCGAAGACCCAGACGAGTACCTGGCTGAAAATGTCTTCTGGGTTCCCAAAGAGGCCCGGTGGTCGCATCTGCAAGGACAGGCAAGGCTTCCTTCGATCGGAAAGCTGATCGACGAAGCAATGCTCGCTATCGAGAAGCGCAACGACACCCTCAAAGGGGTTCTCCCTAAGGACTATGCCCGGCCGTCGCTGAATGCGGTGATGCTGGGCGAGCTGATCGACCTGATCTCTGGCATTGCTCTTGGCAAAGAGAAGGAGGCGGCAAGGGATGTGCTCGGACGGGTCTATGAGTACTTCCTTGGCCAATTCGCCGGTTCGGAGGGCAAGCGCGGCGGCGAGTTCTATACCCCGCGCTCTGTCGTGCGCGTGATGGTTGAGATGCTGGAGCCCTACAAAGGGCGGGTCTATGACCCATGCTGCGGGTCCGGTGGCATGTTTGTCCAATCCGAGAAGTTCGTCGAAGAGCACGAAGGCAAGCGCGGCGACATCGCCATCTACGGTCAAGAATCGAACTACACGACTTGGCGCCTGTGCAAGATGAACCTCGCGGTGCGCGGAATTGACGCCGATATCAAGTGGAACAGCGAAGGCAGCTTCCACAAGGACGAATTGCGAGACCTGCGAGCCGACTACGTCCTCGCCAATCCGCCCTTCAACATCTCGGATTGGGGCGGGGAGCGACTAAAAGAAGATGGCCGCTGGAAGTATGGCGTGCCTCCTGCAGGCAATGCGAATTTCGCTTGGCTACAGCACATCCTGCATCATCTCGCACCGAGTGGAACCGCGGGAGTTGTGCTAGCGAATGGATCGATGTCGTCCACCCAGAATGGCGAAGGCGACATCCGACGAGCCCTTATCAAAGGCGCAAACGATGCAGCCGGCGTAGTCGACTGCATGGTTGCATTGCCGGGCCAGCTGTTCTACTCGACACAGATTCCGGTGTGCTTGTGGTTCTTGGCTCGCGACCGTTCAAACGGGCTTATACGCAGTGACAAGCTCCGGGATCGACGTCGCGAGGTGCTCTTCATCGATGCCCGAAAGCTCGGACACATGGTGGACCGCACACGCAAGGAGTTGTCCGAGTCTGACATAGACTGCATTGCACGGACCTACCATGCATGGCGCGGTGAGGCGACAGCCGGCAAATATGTCAATGTGCCTGGATTCTGCTATTCGGCCAATCTCGACGAAATCGAAGAGCACGGATACGTTCTTACGCCCGGCAGGTATGTAGGCTCCGCTGATTCGGAAGACGAGGATCAACCGTTTTCAGAAAAGTTTGAAGCTTTGCGTTCGGAGCTGGAAGGTCTGTTTGATGAATCTGAAAAACTCAGCGCTCTGATCCGACAAAAGCTGGCTGAGGTCAAGAATGTCTAGCCGTACTCTCGGGGACTACGTCGACCTGCAGCGCGGCAACACATACCAAAGTGCGTTGCTCGGCAAGTCGGGGCCCGTACTGCTTGGCCTAGGCTCAATTGCAAGGAATGGTGGATTTAGGCCGGAGAACCTGAAAACTTACGGTGGAGAATCAGATCCTCGAATCCTGATAAAGGCGGGAGATATCTATGTCTCTCTCAAGGACGTTACTCAATCGGCCGACCTCCTCGGAGCCATTGCGAGAGTTCCGCGCAGTATCGCTCAGGGCCGACTAACTCAAGACACCGTCAAGCTTGTCTTCAAAGATAAAGGCGCACATCAACTCCTGATTTACTGGGTGTTGAGGACACCACAGTATCGCGAGTATTGTCGAGCACACTCTACGGGAACTACCAATCTAGGGCTGCCGAGGGCAGACTTTCTAGCCTTTCCGATCCCGGAGCCAGATCCAGCTCGCTTAGAATTGGTAGATCTGCTTCAGGCGATCGACGAGAAGATCGATCTGAACAGAGCCGTGAACAACGCGTTGGCGGCTACTTGTCAAGCGCTATTCAAGGATTGGTTTATCGACTTCGGTCCGACGCGAGCGAAGGTGGAGAATCGAGCGCCGTACCTCGAAGAGGCTGTCTGGTCATTATTCCCAGAGATCTTTGATACGGATGCAAGGCCACTGGGCTGGACGACATCCACGATTGGCGATGAAGTCGATGTTGTGGGTGGATCAACACCCAGCACGAAGGAACCCAGATACTGGGGCGGCGAGATCGCTTGGGCGACCCCAAAAGACTTGTCGGCGCTCAGCACGCCTGTACTTCTCAGCACGGAGCGGAAGATCACCGATTTTGGACTCTCACAAATTGGATCTGGATTGCTACCGCCTGGGACCGTTCTCCTATCGTCACGAGCCCCCATCGGCTATTTGGCGATCTCGCAGATTCCCGTCGCAGTAAATCAGGGCTTCATCGCAATGGTTTGCAAGCGGCGCCTCTCGAACGTCTTCGTTTGGCAGTGGGCGAAAGCGAGTATGAACC
>NZ_JBFUGN010000610.1:0-3790 GCF_056402895.1 Rhizobacter sp. P3_B12
GTACTACATGGCGCTGAACGAGCCCTGGATGCGCGGGCTGCTGGGCGTGCAGGTGCCGGGGCAGCTGTGGTTCGGCATCCAGCCGATCTCGGCGGGGGTGTTCGGCGTGCCGGCGGGCTTCGCGGCGACGGTCATCGGCAGCCTGCTGGGGCCGGCGCCGGGGCCGCAGACGCAGGCCTTTCTCGACCGCCTGCGTGCGCCTTGAACGAGGCAAGACAGAAAAATGTCCACTCACCCGATTTCTGAGTAGAATCCCGGGTTCGCCTTGCCACACCCAGACGACGCTTGGGGTGGTCTATCACCCAACTGCTTTCCTTTTGCTTTTCGGCGGGGAAGGTCAGGGGTGCAAACCCAAAAGGAGTTTCAATGCGTCACTACGAAATCATCTTGCTCATCCATCCGGATCAGAGCGAACAGGTTCCGGCCATGCTGGAACGCTACAAGGGTGTGATCACCGCCGGCGGCGGCAAGGTCCACCGTGTGGAAGATTGGKGCCGTCGCCAGATGGCTTACCTGATCCAGAAACTGGCCAAGGCCCACTACCTCTGCATCAACATCGAATGCAGCAAGGAAGTCCTCGGCGAGCTGGAAACGGGCTTCCGCTTCAACGACGCCGTGCTGCGTCACCTGACCGTCGTCCGCCCCCAGGCCGACAGCGGTCCGTCGGTGATGATGAAGGCGGTCGAGAAGGAAGAGTCCCGCAAGGCCCCGCAGGAAGCTGCAGCCTGAGAACGGTGAGGTCCCGCGGCTGTCACCCGGGCGTTGCATGAACCGATTGGTTCTGGCGGCGCAAGTGGTGGAGCGAGGGGCTGTGAGATACACGCCGGCCGGGCTGCCGGCCTTCGATTTGAGCCTCAAGCACGAATCGCAGGTCAGCGAATCCGGCCAGGTCCGCAGGGTCTCCCTGGAGATCCGTGCAGTGGCCATCGGCGACATCACACGGCGCCTGCAGGCACTGCCGATCGGAAGCACAGGCACCTTCGCCGGCTTTCTTTCAGCAATGCGCAGCGGTCGCGGCACGCTGTTCCATGTGACCGAATTCGAATGAGCCTCGTGCTCAACCTGTTTGTCCGGATCTGATATTCAAGTGAGGTGAAATATGCCCCCGCCACGTGGTAAAGGTCGGTTCTCGAAGGACCGCAAGCCCAAGCGCAACCAACAATCCCTGCTGTTCCGCCGCAAGCGCTTCTGCCGCTTCACGGTGACCGGCGTCAAGGAGATCGACTACAAGGACATCGACACCTTGCGCGATTTCATCGGTGAGAACGGCAAGATCACGCCCGCACGCCTGACCGGCACGCGCGCGTTCTTCCAGCGTCAGCTGACCACCGCCATCAAGCGCGCGCGCTTCCTGGCGATGCTGCCGTACAGCGACCAGCACAAGGTCTGAGGAGCCACACCATGCAAGTGATCCTGCTCGAAAAAGTGGGCAACCTCGGAAACCTCGGCGATGTCGTCAAGGTCAAGGACGGTTATGCACGCAACTTCCTGATCCCGACCAAGTCCGCACGCCGTGCGACGCCGGTCGCGATCAAGGAATTCGAAGCCAAGCGCGCCGAGCTCGAAAAGGCCGCTGCCGACAAGCTCGCCACCGCGCAAGCGCTGGGCGAGAAGATGAGCGGCCGCACCGTTCACATCACGCAAAAGGCGGGTGTGGATGGCCGGTTGTTCGGTTCGGTGACCAACAACGACATCGCCGAAGCGCTGACGCGCATCGACTTCAAGATCGCCAAGGCGCAGGTTCGCCTGCCCAACGGTCCGCTGAAGACCGTCGGCGAACACGTCGTGTCGGTGGCGCCGCACACCGATGTGGTCGTGGATGTCAAGGTTGTGGTGGTTGGCGAAACCGACTAAGGTTGCGCTCCACGCCTCGATGAAAGGGTCGGCTTCGCCGGCCCTTTTTCATTGGCAAGCGAGTTTTCCGCGGTTGTCCAACGCTTGACCACGGGATGTCCACAGGGTTGCCCACAGCTTGTTGTTGCAGGAAGCATCGATGTCCTCGGTTTTCAATCTCCCCCCGCAATTCGGATCCGACGCAGCGCGCAGCCACGGTGCGGAAGATGACGAGGTGGCGCGGCTGCGCGTGCCGCCGCATTCGATCGAGGCCGAGCAGAGCGTCATCGGCGGCCTGCTGCTCGACAACAGCGCCTGGGACCGTTGCGGCGACCTGCTGCAGGACACCGACTTCTACCGCTACGAGCACAAGCTGATCTACGCGGCGATCGGCGGGCTGATCAACGGCTCGAAGCCGGCCGACGTGATCACCGTGTTCGAGCAGCTCCAGGGCCTGGGCAAGGCGGCCGATTGCGGCGGGCTGACCTACCTGAACGCGCTCGCGCAGAGCGTGCCGAGCGCGTCCAACCTGCGCCGCTATGCCGAGATCGTCCGCGAGCGCGCGGTGCTGCGCAAGCTGGTGGCGGCCAGCGACGAGATCGCGACCGCGGCCTTCAATCCGCAGGGCCGGCCGGTCTCGCAGATCCTCGACGAATCCGAGAGCAAGATCTTCAAGATCGGCGAAGAAGGTTCACGCTCGCGCCAGGGCTTCATCAGCATGGACACGCTGGTGGTGCAGCTGATCGACCGCGTCAACGAGCTGCACGAGAACGGCGCCGAGGAAGTGACCGGCGTGCGAACGGGCTTCTTCGACATGGACCGCATGACCGCCGGGTTGCAGCCGGGCGACCTGATCGTGCTGGCGGCGCGGCCTTCGATGGGCAAGGCGCAGCCGCTGGATGCGCGGGTGCGCACGCTGTCGGGCTGGAAGCGCATGGGCGAGCTCGAGGTCGGCGATGCGGTCGCATCGGTCGACGGTCGGCCGTCGATCGTCACCGGCCTCTACCCGCAGGGCGAGAAGGACGTCTGGCGCATCCGCTTCTCCGATGGTCGCTCGGCCGAATGCTGCGACGAGCACCTGTGGCGGGTGCATTTCCGCAGCTGGAAAGYGCCGCGCGTGTTGAGCACCGCCGAGCTGCGGGTGATGTTGCAGAAGCCGCGCTACCAGGGTCGTCTCTGGATCGATTGCGCGACCGGGGATTTCGGTCACATCGACGCATTGCCGGTCGACCCGTGGCTGCTCGGCGCCCTGATAGGCGATGGCTGCCTGACCGGCACCGGTTCGGTCCGCTTCTCGACGGCAGAACCCGAAATGATCGAGCGCGTCGCCGAGCGCGCCGGCGACGGCATGGAAGTCACGCATGCTGGCCGCTGCGACTACCGCATCGTGCGCTGCGACCGCGGCCACGTGCCCGGCTTGCTGGGCTCACAGCCCAGCCCGCTGCGCACCGCGCTCGAAGCGCTCGGCCTGTCGGGCCTGCCCAGCGACCGCAAGTTCATTCCCGAGTCGTACCTCACCGCCAGCCGCGAGCGCCGGCTCGACCTGTTGCGCGGCCTGCTCGACACCGATGGCTGGGTCGAGCGCTGGGGCAGCGTGCGCTTCAGCACCTCGAGCCGCCGCCTGGCCGACGACGTGGCTGCGCTGGTCCGCTCGCTCGGCGGCTGGTGCACGATCAGCGAGAAGGCGCCTCGTTTCACCAATGTCGCCGGGATGCGCGTGCCGGGCCTGCCGGCCTACGTGTGCCACATCTCGCACCCCGAACCGCGCTCGCTGTTCCTGCTGTCGGACAAGCAGGCCCGCGCGCCCGAGCGCTGGCAGCGCCAGAAGCGGCTGACGTTCAGCGCGATCGAGCCGTCGCGCCGCGCGCCGTGCCARTGCATCTCGGTGTCGCATCCGCAGCGGCTGTACATCACCGACGAAGACGTCGTCACGCACAACACCGCCTTCGCGCTGAAC
>NZ_JBFUGN010000611.1:0-3788 GCF_056402895.1 Rhizobacter sp. P3_B12
GCCACAAGAAGGTCAGCTATCGCGGGCTGGCCAAGAACGGGGCGCGCATGTACAGCCTGTTCGCGCTGGCCAACCTCATGATCGCCAAGAGGCCGCTGCTCAGGCCTGCAGGGGTCAGTGCGCCCTGAAGGTTAAGACGAGCTCGCCAATCATTCGAAATCCACGCAAACGTGCGCTCGCCGCGGTGCAATGCATTCGCAGAGAAGCTGTCGGCTCCAGACATTGAATTGATCAGCTCATCCTTAGCGCAGCAGTTTCACCCGCAGGCGACGCGCCCGTTCGGTGAACGCCTTCTCGCCGCCTTCGAGGATGTCGCACACGACCTTACGGATACCGGCATCTTCCAACCCGCCGGCGACGTAGCTGAAGGACGGCAAGCCGCCGTCCGCTGCAGGGCTCGCGTTCGCCACGATGATCTGATCGGCATCGGTATTGATGACCAAGTTCGCGTTGTGCGTGACCATGATCACCTGGCGCTTGGCCTTCGCTTCGACGAACAACGTGACCAGTTCGTCGAACACCGATTTCGGATCAAGGTTCTCTTCGGGCTGGTCGATGATCAGCGGGCGGTCGTCGGAGTCATCGAGCGCGAGATAGAGCAGCAGCAGGACGATGCCTCGAGTTCCCGGTGAGAGTTTGCGGATATCGATCCCGTCGTAGAGGATTTCGTACTGGACAGCAATGTGGTCGGTGCTAAACAGCCACTGCGCGAACCGCTTCAGCCAATGCCGGAACGCCTCCTGTTCGGCCGGCGCGTACGGCGCGTGCGCGAGCAGCTCCTTGTAGTGCGCCGCGATGAAGGCGGACATCGCGCCTTCGATGTCTCGTGCGGAACCGGTCTCCCACGTCGGCTGAAGTTCCGCGCGTGCGATCTTCTCCAGCGCACCGATCCCGTAGAACGAGCCGGCCTTGCGGCGATCGATCAACTCTTCCTCGCCTTCGGCGGCCCAGCGGGCGACATCGGCGATACGCCTGACCTTGACGCTGAGTCGCTTCAGCGTTCCGCTCATCGCATCGAGCCGTTGCATCAGCGGCGCATACAACTCGATCAACGCCTCCTGTTCGTTGATCACCGCGGCAAACAGACGTCCATACGCCTCGTCGCGCTCACGCTGCAGCGCCTTGCGACGATCGAACGCGCCCTTCGCGTTGTCCAGCCGGGTCTTCAGTGTCTGCAGCGCGGCCTTCTCGGCCGTGATCTTCTTGGACAACGCCGCATACTGGTTCTGCACCACCTTGTCGGCGCTGATGGACAGTTCCAGCCTCGCCATCTCGGCCCGCAGCAGCGCTATTGTCGACTGCTTGAGGTCTGCATCCAAAGGAATCAGCGGGACCTTGGGATCGCCGGGCAGTGGCACGGTCCCGTTGATCTTGGCGATCTCCCTGTCCCCCCAGGTGATGTAGCCGGTCAAGGCCGAGTCGACGTTGCCCTTGTAGACCAGCAAAAAGTCGTCCCACTGCTTTGCATCCAGTCCGCTACCATGGTGCCTGGACATCACGTCGCGCAGCATTTCGGGCGACTTGGCGTTGCGCGTGTTGTTCACCTCGTCTTGCATCGCAACGAATGTCCGGCGCTGCGCGCCAAGGGCGTTGACCCGGGCACTCAGGGAAAGGACGGCTTCGGCCAGTGCCGTGTGACGCTGAACCTGTGCTTCGGTGCCCTTCTTGATCGCGAGCTTGGACTGGTCCGCGGTGTAGCCCTTGATCAGCTTGTCCTTCGCAGCCACCTGTCCGGCCAGGGCCTCGACGAGCGCTTCGTTCTCAAGTTCCACGGCGATGCGATCCGAGGTCGCCACGATAGCCTCCCCCTCCAGCCGGCGAGCCTGCTGATAGCGCACCGTCCGCTGATCGCGAAGCTCTTCGAAGCTGTAGGCGCCCTCCTGGCCGTCCTGCGTGTACGCCTCGAAGATGACTCGTTCGATCTCGCGTACAAGCCCTTCCGAGGCCCCCTTGGAAGAACACAGCTCCTCGACGAACTGTTGCGACAGATATCGCGCACGCGGATATGCAAGGTCGTCGGCGTCCCTACCGTCGAGCCAGCAGACCGACGGATCACCGCCTCCGCCCCAAGACAATGCCGCGCGTGCATCGCCGATCAGCGGACGCGCCCGGACGAGGAACGATGGGCTGATGTTCTCGTCCTCATTCCACGCGCTCTCCGATATCGCACCGCACCCGGCCGCGATCACGTCGGCCAGCGCGGTCTTGCCCGACCCGCGCGCGCCGATGATCGCGACGAGCCCAGCGTTCAACGGTATGTCGTTGGTTGTGATCCACGACGCGTCATCGAAGCGGACCTGCGAGATCACCTGCGAAGGCATCGCCCCCTTGGGCGGTTCGCTGCCGACCCAGGCGCGGCCGTGCGGATCGATGCAGGCCTGGCGCAGCGCATCGAAAGTCAGGGCGCCTTTGACCCAGGTGTACCGGTCCTCGGCAGGCCGTCCGACGGTCGCAAGATCGTGCGCATCGCAGCCGTTGATGCAAGGCTTGCAGCCGTCGTACCGATGCTGCAACTGCTCAGCGGTGACGTCCTTCAGGCCCAGCCAGAACTCACGCTGCGCCGGACTGCCCGCGAAGATGATGTGCGAGAACTTTTCGATCTCCTGACGGATCGTTTTGTCTGAAGCTTGCTGCAGTCCCGAGGTGCCGTCGCCCTTCGCGCCTGCGACCGCAATCAGGATGTTGTCTCTCGCCCAAGCGCTCTCCTTGAATGCGTTGCGCAGCCCGTCGAAGCTGACCCTGAACTGCGTGGCACCGTATGCCAGCGCCTTGCGATCGTCCTTGATCGATGTATCGGACACCTTGCCCAGCCGGATCAGATCGACTTCGGTACAGTCGTAGCGGTCACTGTGCGCCCCGAAATGCAGACGCGACAGGAAGCGCTTGATCTCTTCCACGTGGTCTGGATCTTCAGGACTCGCGAGGAGATGGAGATTGACGAACCCGGTCTTGGCAGCCACGTCGAGGCGAAGCTCGATGTTCGGGAACAGGAGCTTCACGCCCGGCAGACGCCCTTGTTCCCTGTGGCGGCGCACCTCTTGGTAGGTGTTGGTGGTGTAGTAGTCGGTGATGCCGAGCGCTTCGATGCGAGGCGTGCACGACTCGATGGCTTGCAAATACGCCGCCCACGGATCGTCGCCGCCAAACTGGTCGTTCAGCACGGTGCCAGGCCCGTGGATGTGCGGGTCCCAACGATGCCACTGCGAACCGCTCGTGATCATCCTGCACTCCTCCCCTTCATCTCTTCGGCGGTGACGGTGCGCTTGTTCGAAACGCCGCCGAGCGCTGGCCCCATCGTGCCGCACGCCATCTGATCGCGCCGCAGCAATTGAACCCGGCGAAGAAGAATCGCTGCAAGCCCACACCGCCGCTCATCCTGTGCGCAATCCAGCCGTCGCCTCGCGGCGACCCAACACGATCGCACGACGAGGCCGATGCGACATCCGCACAGAGCAGGATGCAACGCCGCCGGGCTTGTGCTCAAAGGCCGTTCACTCCGCCTATTCAGTATCACACACCATGCCCATCGACTGCCGACAGAACTACCGCGTTGCCGGCCTGTCATTCCCCCTAGGGATGAGCTGATCAATTCAATGTCTGGAGCCGACAGCTTCTCTGCGAATGCATTGCACCGCGGCGAGCGCACGTTTGCGTGGATTTCGAATGATTGGCGAGCTCGTCTTAACCTTCAGGGCGCACTGACCCCTGCAGGCCTGAGCAGCGGCCTCTTGGCGATCATGAGGTTGGCCAGCGCGAACAGGCTGTACATGCGCGCCCCGTTCTTGGCC
>NZ_JBFUGN010000612.1:0-3764 GCF_056402895.1 Rhizobacter sp. P3_B12
GATCTGGGACGAACACATCGTCCACACCGAAGACGACGGCACCGCCGTCCTCTACATCGATCGCCATCTGGTGCACGAAGTCACCAGCCCGCAGGCGTTCGAGGGCCTGGACCTGGCGCACCGCAAGGTGTGGCGCCTGTCGGCCAACCTGGCGGTCAGCGACCACAACGTGCCCACCACCGACCGCTCGCACGGCATCGCCGACCCGATCTCGAAGCTGCAGGTCGACACGCTGGACGCCAACTGCGACCGCGTCGGCATCACGCAGTTCAAGATGAACGACAAGCGCCAGGGCATCGTCCACGTGATCGGCCCGGAGCAGGGCGCCACGTTGCCCGGCATGACGGTGGTCTGCGGCGATTCGCACACCTCCACGCACGGCGCGTTCGGCGCGCTGGCGCACGGCATCGGCACCAGCGAGGTCGAGCACGTGCTCGCCACGCAGACGCTGCTGGCGCGCAAGGCGAAGAACATGCTCGTCAAGGTGGACGGCACGCTGGCGCGCGGCTGCAGCGCCAAGGACATCGTGCTGGCCATCATCGGCAAGATCGGCACCGCCGGCGGCACCGGCTACACGATCGAGTTCGCCGGCAGCGCGATCCGTGCGCTCAGCATGGAAGGCCGCATGACGGTGTGCAACATGGCGATCGAGGCGGGCGCCCGCGCCGGCCTGGTCGGCGTCGACGACACCACCATCGCCTACGTGAAGGGCCGCCCGTTCACGCCCAGCGGCCTCGAATGGGACCACGCCGTCGCCTACTGGCGCACGCTGCACACCGATCCGGGCGCGCACTTCGATGCCGTCGTCGAGCTCGACGCGTCTGCCATCCGCCCGCAGGTCACCWGGGGCACCTCGCCCGAGATGGTGCTGTCTATCGACGACCGCGTGCCCGACCCGGACCGCGAGAAGGACAGCGGCAAGCGCGGCGCGATGGAGCGTGCGCTGCAGTACATGGCGCTGGAGCCGAACAAGCCGATCGCCGACATCCTGATCGACAAGGTGTTCATCGGCTCGTGCACCAACTCGCGCATCGAAGACCTGCGCGAGGCCGCGGCCATCGTGCGCCGCATCGGCGGCAAGCTGGCGAAGAACGTCAAGCTGGCGCTGGTGGTGCCGGGCTCGGGCCTCGTCAAGGAGCAGGCCGAGCGCGAGGGCCTGGACGTGATCTTCCGCGGCGCCGGTTTCGAATGGCGCGAGCCGGGCTGCTCGATGTGTCTCGCGATGAACGCCGACCGGCTGGAGCCGGGCGAGCGCTGCGCCTCCACCTCGAACCGCAATTTCGAGGGCCGGCAGGGCGCCGGCGGCCGCACCCACCTGGTGAGCCCGGCGATGGCGGCCGCGGCCGCGATGCAGGGCCATTTCGTCGACGTGCGTCGGCTGTCCTGAAGGAGACCGGACCATGCAAGCCTTCCGCATCCACACCGGCCTGGTCGCCCCGCTCGACCGCGAGAACGTCGACACCGACGCGATCATCCCGAAGCAGTTCCTGAAGTCGATCAAGAAGTCGGGGTTCGGCCCGAACCTGTTCGACGAATGGCGCTACCTCGACCATGGCGAGCCCGGCCAGGATCCGGCCAGCCGCAAGCCCAATCCGGATTTCGTGCTGAACCAGCCGCGCTACCAGGGCGCCTCGGTGCTGGTCACGCGCAAGAACTTCGGCTGCGGCTCGTCGCGCGAGCACGCGCCGTGGGCGCTCGACCAGTACGGCTTCCGCGCCATCATCGCGCCGAGCTATGCCGACATCTTCTTCAACAACTGCTTCAAGAACGGCCTGCTGCCGATTGTGCTGCCCGAGCACGAGGTGAGCCGCCTGTTCGACGAGGTGAACGCCTTCGTCGGCTACCAGCTGACGATCGACCTGGACCGCCAGGTCGTCGAACGGGCAGGCGCAGAGGCGATCCCTTTCGACGTCCAGCCCTTCCGCAAATTCTGTCTGCTCAACGGCTTCGACGACATCGGCCTGACGCTGCGCCATGCCGACAAGATCCGCGCCTTCGAAGCCGAGCGTCTGTTGCAGAAGCCCTGGCTGGCCCAGCGCGTCTGAGATCACAAAGGAACTGATTCGTGAAGATTGCGATCCTGCCGGGTGACGGCATCGGGGTGGAGATCATGGCCGAGGCCGTCAAGGTGCTCGGCTGCCTCGACCTGCGCTTCGAGACCGAGAGCGCCGAGGTCGGCGGCGCGGCCTATGCCGCCCATGGCCACCCGCTGCCCGCGGCGACGCTGGCGCTGGCGAAGGCGGCCGATGCGGTGCTGTTCGGCGCCGTCGGCGACTGGAAGTACGACAAGCTCGAGCGCCACCTGCGCCCGGAGCAGGCCATCCTCGGCCTGCGCAAGAACCTGGAGCTGTTCGCCAACTTCCGCCCGGCGATCTGCTACGAAGAGCTGACGCACGCGTCGACGCTGAAGCCCGAGATCGTGGCCGGCCTCGACCTGCTGATCATCCGCGAGCTGACCGGCGACATCTACTTCGGCCAGCCGCGCGGCCGCCGCCAATCGCCCGACGGCGCCTTCGCCGGTGCCGACGAGGCCTTCGACACGATGCGCTACTCGCGCCCCGAGATCGAGCGCATCGCGCACGTCGCGTTCCAGGCCGCGCGCAAGCGCAACAAGAAAGTGCTGAGCGTCGACAAGGCCAACGTGCTGGAGACCTTCCAGTTCTGGCGCGACGTCGTCACCGAGGTGCATGCGCAGTACCCCGACGTGGCGCTGGAGCACATGTACGTCGACAACGCGGCGATGCAGCTGGTGAAGGATCCGAAGCGGCTCGACGTGATCGTCACCGGCAACATGTTCGGCGACATCCTCAGCGACGAGGCGGCGATGCTCACCGGCTCGATCGGCATGCTGCCGTCGGCCTCGCTGAACGCGAAGAACCAGGGGCTGTACGAGCCCAGCCACGGCTCGGCGCCCGACATCGCCGGCAAGGGCATCGCGAACCCGCTGGCCACCATCCTGTCGGCGGCGATGATGCTGCGCTTCAGCCTCAACCAGGAAGCCGCGGCGCAGCGCATCGAGGCGGCCGTCAAGGCGGTGCTGGCAAAGGGCCTGCGCACCGCCGATATTCACAGTGAAGGCACCACGAAGGTGGGCACGAAGGAGATGGGCGACGCTGTGGTCGCCCACCTGAAAGCGAACGGCTGACGAGACGCTTTTTCGACGCAACCCTTCACGAACGAATTCAACGGACAGGACAGAAAGATGGCAACGAGATTGGTCGGCCTGGTGGGCTGGCGGGGCATGGTGGGGTCGGTGCTGATCGACCGCATGGCGCAAGAGAACGACTTCGAGCTGATCGAGCCGGTGTTCTTCAGCACCAGCAATGCCGGCGGCAAGGCGCCTGCCTACGCGAAGAACGAGACCACGCTGCAGGATGCGAACGACATCGAGGCGCTCAAGCGCTGCGACATCGTCATCACCTGCCAGGGCGGTGACTACACCAACGAGGTCTACCCGAAGCTGCGCAACGCCGGCTGGAACGGGCACTGGATCGATGCGGCATCGTCGCTGCGCATGAAGGACAACGCCGTCATCGTGCTCGACCCGGTCAACATGCCGGTCATCAAGAACGCGCTGGCCGCCGGCCAGCGTGACTGGATCGGCGGCAACTGCACCGTCAGCTGCATGCTGATGGGCGTGGGCGCGCTGTTCAAGGCAGGCCTCGTCGAGTGGATGAGCACCCAGACCTACCAGGCGGCCTCGGGCGGCGGCGCGCAGCACATGCGCGAGCTGCTGACGCAGTTCGGCACGCTGAACGCCGAGG
>NZ_JBFUGN010000613.1:0-3749 GCF_056402895.1 Rhizobacter sp. P3_B12
ACCTGGCGACGCTCGCGGTCGACAAGGCGCTCGAGAAAGGCCGCCGCGAGCACGCTCGCACCGCGGTGCAACGGCTGSGCACGCGCTTCGATGCCGCCGCCTATGCCGGCCGCGAGCACCTGATCCCCAGCGACGACCACGACCTGATCGCCCGCCTGGCCCGCGCCGAGGCGGCCCGCCCGTCATCGCGCGACGGTGCCGCGCTGAAGGCCTGGGCCGATCGCGTGGCCGCGCTGCGCGACGAATTGCGCCGGGCTTCGCTGCAGGTGCTGCGGCGTTGCCGGCTCGCGACGATGACGACCACGCGCGCCGCATTCACGCTGAAGACGCTGCGCGAGCTGGCGCCCGACGGCGTGGCCCCGTTCGACCTGCTGGTGTTCGACGAGGCCAGCCAGGTGAGCCTGGCGCACGCGCTGGCGCTCATGCCGCTGGGCCGCGCGCGGCTGTTCGCCGGCGACCCGCAGCAGCTGTCGCCGGTGCTGCGCAGCACCGAGCGCGGCGCGCGGCGCTGGCTGGGCCGCTCGGCCTTTGCCGAGATGCCGCGCGAGGGCTCGTCGGTGGTGCTGCTCGACGAGCAGTCGCGCATGGCCGGGCCGATCAGCGAACTGGTCAGCGATCTCTTCTACGACGGGGCGCTGCGCGTGGCCGCCGACACGCAGGCCGCGCCCGGCTGGCTGGCGGCGCGCCGGCGGGCCCTGGGTGCGATCGATGCCGACACGCACGTGCACGTGCACCGGCTGAAGACCGATGGCGCCTGGTCGGCCACGGAGCGCGGGCCGATCCGGCGCGAATCGGCCGACGCGATCGCCGAGACGGTGGCCGGCGCGCTGGCGAGCAGTGCATGGCAGCCGCACGAGCTGATCGTGCTGACGCCGTTTCGCGCGCAGCGCGCGCTGATCCGCCAGCGATTGCGAGCGCGCGGCGTGCCCGAGGCGGTGAAGGTCAGCACCGTGCACCGCGCGCAGGGCAGCGAGGCCCCGGTGGTGCTGTTCGATCCGGCCGATGGCGCCCAGCCCTTCCTGCAGACCGAGGAGGCGCAGCGGCTGGTGAACGTGGCGCTCAGCCGCGCGCAGGCCAAGGTGGTGGTCTACCTGTCGCCGGCCGATGCCGCCAACCCGCTGCTCGCGCCGATCGTGCAACGCATGCGGCTGGCCGGCGATGCGCGCGAGGCGGTGTCGTTGATCGAGCTGGCGCGGCAGCCGGGCTTTCCGGCCAATGCGCTCGGGCGCCGTGTCGTGGCGGGGCGCCACACCGGCGAGGTCGGCGGGCTCAGTGTCGACGGGCGGCAGTTCTGGATGGTCAACGAGCGGACCGGCGCGAGGCAGTTGTTCGATGCCGAGTTCTGGCGCGCACGGGCGCACGGGTCGATGTGACGGGAACGGCTCAGGCGCAAGGCGTGCCGCTCATCGCGGCCTGGAGGCCGAGGCTCCCTTTGTCGACGATCGAGAGGAAGGCGGCTTTCGCTGCCATCGCATCGCCGTGCTGTCGAAAGCTGCGGTGGGCCTGGATGAGGGCCACGGTCCAGGTCGCGAGCAGCAGGTCGGCCGCCAGGTGGGCGTCAGGATCGCCGGGTTCACAGCCGGTGCATTCGATCAGCGCCATCCGCACGACCTGCGCGATCTCGTCACGCAGCGCCCTCGCCCGCGCCTTCAGCGTTTCGCTGCCCTCGATCGTCTCGATGAAGCCCTGGCTGGCGGCGGAGAACTCGAGGTAGGGGCTGCGTGCCTCGACCAGCCGGTGCGCGAGCAGGCGCAGCGCCTCGATCGGCGCGATGCCGGGATCGCGTTGCCGCAAGGCCGCGCGCAAGGCCGCGCGGATCTCCTCGTCGCGGTCGAAGAACATGTCCTCCTTGCGCGGAAAGTGATTGAAGACCGTCATCCGGCCAACCTCGGCGGCAGCGGCGATCTCGTCCACTGTCACGCGATCGAAGCCCCGTTCGAGGAACAGGCGCGTGGCGGCGTTGGAGATGTCCTGCCGCGTGGCGAGTCGCTTGCGGGAGCGTCGATCGGGTGGGATTGACATGGTCATATTGTACTAAGTACATTTACTGTACTGAGTACATATTCGGGTGGGACGCATGGATGAATCCGTCGATGTCGTGGTGGTGGGGGCCGGTCCGGTCGGCCTGCTGGCTGCGATCGAGTTGGCCCTGGGCGGYGTGCACGTGGTCGTGCTGGAACGCCTGGGTGCAGCGAGCACGGCAATGAAGGCCGGTGGGATCGGGCCGTTGGGCATCGAGGCGTTGCAGCGCCGTGGCATGGCGGCGGCCATCGCCGCCGCGGAAGCGCGCAACGTCGCGGCGATGGCGCCGTTCATCGAACAGGCCGGGGCCGCGAAGCGAGGGCCGAACTCGAAGTTCAGCGGGCATTTCGCCGGCCTGCCGCTGATCCGCAGGGAGGCTCAGAGAGAGCCCGAACGGCGGGCCCGCGTGGTGGACCAGCAGGGCGTCGAAGCCATGCTGGGCGACCGTGCCCGCGCGCTGGGCATCGAGGTGCGCCGCGGCTGCGAGCTCACCGGCCTCGCGCAGCAGGCGGACGGTGTCGACGTGGCGTGGCAAGCGTCGACGGGTGCAGGCCGCATCCGCTGCGGCTGGCTCGTCGGTTGCGACGGCGGGCGCAGCGGGGTCCGCAAGCTGGCTGGCTTCGATTTTCCCGGCACGCCGCCCTCGTCGACCTTCTACCAGGCCGTTGCCGAGATCGACCATCCCGAACGCCTGCGGCCGATCGGCTGGCATCGCACCACGGGGGGCGTGTTCTCCTGCGGGCCCCTGCCCGGCCGGCTGGTGATGCTGGACTTCAACGGTCCGCCCGAGGACCGGGAGGCGCCGGTCACGCGCGAGGAGCTCGAGGGCGTGCTGCGCCGCATCAGTGGCGCGGAGGTTCGCGTGAAGGCGCTGGCCAGCGCCAGCCGCTGGACCGACAACACGCGGCTGGTCGACAGCTACCGCCAAGGCAGGGTGATGCTGGCCGGCGATGCTGCGCACATCCACACGCCATTCGGTGGCCAGGGCCTGGGCCTCGGGCTGGTGGATGCCGCGAACCTCGGCTGGAAGCTCGCCGCGGTCGTTCGTGGCGAGGTGGCCGACAGCCTGCTGGACAGCTACACCACCGAGCGGCGGCCGGTTGCCGAAGCCGTCCTCGCGAACACGCTGGCCCAGGTCGCGATCATGCGGCCTGACCCGCAAGCGGGTGCGATGCGGGACCTGTTCGCGAGGCTGATGCAGCTCGATGACGTCAACCGCTTCATCGGCGAGATGACGAGCGGCCTGTTCACGCGCTACGAGCTCGGGTCGCCGCGCGATGAGGTCGGACGGCTGATCGGTGACAGGCCGCTTCGACGCGGCGATGGCGGGGTCTCGTCGCTCTACGAGCTGATGCAGGACGGCAGCGGTGTGCTGCTCGACGCGTCAGCGGACGGCAAGGCGTCCGAGCTCGTGGGCGGCGCCACGCAGAGGATCCGTTGCATCGCCGTCGACACGGGGCCGTCGATGCTGATCCGCCCCGATGCCTGCATCGCCTGGGTGGGCGATGGCGACGGCACTGAGGGCATCGAAGAAGCGCTGCGCCGCTGGTGCCCCGGCCCTCACCGTCGCGTCGCTTCACGCCGCCCTTGGTGTCTTCGTCCGGGCATGCCGCGCTTCGCAATCCTGCGCGATGCGGCGTGCGTCAGGTCGCACCATGAGGACAAGCACCTCCGTGGCGAAACCCGCGCCTGGTTCGGACCGGGTCGGATTCGCTGGTGGTGGGTGC
>NZ_JBFUGN010000614.1:0-3740 GCF_056402895.1 Rhizobacter sp. P3_B12
TCTACCTGCCGCTCGACCAGATCTTCCCGCAGACCAACGTGAGCCAGGTGATCCTGATCCCGAAGGACCTGCCGACGCGCGAGTCGCTGCGCCTGAAGCTGCCGAAGATGCTGGCCGAGGAATTCCCCGATGCGCGCGGCCGCGTCAAGCTGCTGCCGAACGGGCCGCCGGTGCCGTATCCGGTGCAGTTCCGCGTGATGGGACCGGATGCGGCGCAGGCCCGTGCCTGGGCCGACAAGGCCAAGGACATCCTGCGTGCCAACCCGAACATGCGCGGCGTGAACGACAACTGGAACGAGTCGGTCAAGGTGCTGCGCCTGGAGGTCGACCAGGACAAGGCGCGCGCACTCGGCGTCACCAGCCAGGCCATCGCCACCGCGTCGCGCACCATCCTGTCGGGCAACACCGTCGGGCAGTACCGCGAGGCCGACCGGCTGGTCGACATCGTCGTGCGCCAGCCGCTGGACGAGCGCAATGCCATCACCGACATCGGCAATGCCTACCTGCCGACGGCCAGCGGGCGCTCGATCCCGCTGACGCAGATCGCCAAGGTCGGCTTCACCTGGGAGCCGGGTGTGCTGTGGCGCGAGGGGCGCGACTATGCGGTGACGGTGCAGGGCGACGTGGTCGAAGGCCTGCAGGGCCCGACGGTCACGCTGCAGGTGTGGCCGGATCTCGACAAGCTGCAGAAGACCATGCCGGACGGCTACCGCATCGAGATCGCCGGTGCGGTGGAGGAGAGCAGCAAGGGGCAGGGCTCGATCGCCGCAGGCCTGCCGCTCGCGCTGTTCATCATGTTCACGCTGCTGATGCTGCAGCTGCACAGCTTCTCGCGTTCGATCCTGGTGTTCCTCACCGGGCCGCTCGGCATCGCCGGCGTGGCGGGCGCGCTGCTGCTGCTGAACCGGCCGTTCGGCTTCGTCGCGCTGCTCGGCGTGATCGCGCTGATGGGCATGATCATGCGCAACTCGGTGATCCTGATCGACCAGATCGAGCAGGACCGCTCGCGCGGCGTGCCGGCCTGGGAGGCGATCGTCGAATCGGCGGTGCGGCGCTTCCGTCCGATCGTGCTGACCGCGGCGGCGGCGGTGCTCGCGATGATCCCGCTGTCGCGCAGCGTGTTCTGGGGGCCGATGGCGGTTGCGATCATGGGCGGGCTGATCGTCGCGACGGGCCTGACGCTGCTGGCTTTGCCGGCGATGTATGCGGCCTGGTTCCGCGTCAAACCGGCCGAAGAGGAAAGAGCCGCCGCGAGCAGCTAAACTACGCGGTTTACCGAATCGCCTAAAAGGGAAGCTTCGGCTTCCCTTGCTCTTTTTTGTATTGCCAGAACGGCATTGCCCAAAATGTGCGCGGGTGGCGAAATTGGTAGACGCACCAGGTTTAGGTCCTGACGCCAGCGATGGTGTGGGGGTTCGAGTCCCCCCCCGCGCACCAGCTAACGAAACCAGAGAGTCCAGACAATCATGGCTGTCACTGTAGAAACCCTCGAGAAGCTCGAACGCCGCATCACGCTCACGCTGGCGGCCGACACGATCAACAACGAGGTCGAAACGCGCCTGAAGCGCCTGTCCCGCACGGTCAAGGCCGACGGGTTCCGCCCGGGCAAGGTGCCGATGAGCGTGGTCTCCCAGCGCTACGGCTACTCGGTGCAGTACGAGGTGATGAACGACAAGGTCGGTCAGGCCTTCGCCCAGGCCACCAGCGAAGCCAAGCTGCGCGTCGCCGGTGCCCCGCGCATCAGCGAGAAGGAAACCGCGCCCGAAGGCCAGATGGCCTTCGACGCCGTCTTCGAGGTGTACCCCGAGGTCAAGCTCGGCGACCTGTCGGCCGCCGAGGTCGAGCGCGTCAGCACCGAAGTGACCGAAGCCGCGATCGACAAGACGCTGGACATCCTGCGCAAGCAGCGCCGCACCTTCGCGCAGCGCCCGCAGGGCGAGGCCGCCGCCGAAGGCGACCGCGTGACGATCGACTTCGAAGGCAAGATCGACGGCGTGCCGTTCGACGGCGGAAAGGCCGAGGGCTTCCAGTTCCTGATCGGTGAAGGCCAGATGCTCGAGGCCTTCGAGAAGGCCGTGCGCGGCATGAAGACCGGCGAATCCAAGACCTTCCCGCTGCAGTTCCCCGAGGACTACCAGGGCAAGGACGTCGCCGGCAAGGAAGCCGACTTCCTGGTCACGCTGAACAAGGTCGAGGCGCAGAACCTGCCCGTGGTCGACGACGCGCTGGCCAAGTCGCTGGGCATCAAGGAAGGCACGGTCGACGCACTGCGCGCCGACATCAAGCGCAACCTCGAGCGCGAGGTCAAGTTCCGCGTGCTGGCCCGCAACAAGTCGTCGGTGATGGACGCGCTGGTCAAGAGCGCCGAGCTCGACCTGCCGACCTCGCTGGTCAACGGCGAAGTCGAGCGCATGACCGAAGGTGCCCGCGCCGACCTGAAGAAGCGCGGCATCAAGGACGCCGACACGGCGCCGATCCCCGCCGAGATCTTCCAGCCGCAAGCCGAGCGCCGCGTGCGCCTGGGCCTGGTCGTCGCCGAGCTGGTGCGCGCGAACAACCTGCAGGCCAAGCCCGAGCAGTTGCAGGCGCACATCGAAGAGATGGCGCAGAGCTACGAGAAGCCGGCCGAAGTGGTGCGCTGGTACCTGGGCAGCCGCGAGCGCATGGCCGAGGTCGAAGGCGTGGTCATCGAGAACAACGTGACCGACTTCGTGCTGGGCAAGGCGAAGGTCACCGACAAGGTGCTGCCGTTCGACGAACTGATGGCCGGCTGATCTTCCGCTGATTCCATCCAAAGGGCGCCGGGCTGAAAAGCCTGGGCGCCCTTTGTTCTTCGGGGTTTGTCTGTGACGCTGGACGCAGTTTCCTTGAATGCGGCCTTGTCACGACATAATCAAACCCAATCTCCGTGGGACTATCACGAACCTCCTCAAGGACGCAAGGACGATCATGAGTGCGCTGGAAACACAAAGTCTGGGCATGGTGCCCATCGTCATCGAGCAGTCGGGCCGCGGTGAACGGGCCTATGACATCTACAGCCGCCTGCTGCGCGAGCGGGTCATCTTCCTGGTGGGGCCGGTCAATGACCAGTCGGCCAACCTGGTCGTGGCGCAGTTGCTGTTCCTCGAAAGCGAAAACCCCGACAAGGACATCTCGCTGTACATCAACTCGCCGGGTGGTTCGGTGAGTGCGGGCATGTCGATCTTCGACACGATGCAGTTCATCAAGCCCGACGTGTCGACGCTGTGCATGGGCATCGCTGCCAGCATGGGTTCGTTCCTGCTGATGGCCGGCGCCAAGGGCAAGCGCTTCGCCCTGCCGAATTCGCGCGTGATGATCCACCAGCCGTCGGGCGGCGCGCAGGGCCAGGCCACCGACATCGAGATCCACGCCCGCGAGATCCTCAAGACCCGCGAGCAGCTGAACCGCATCTACGCGGAACGCACCGGCCAGTCGATCGAGAAGATCCGTGCCGACATGGAGCGTGATTTCTTCCTGGATCCGATCGAGGCCAAGGAATATGGCCTGATCGACCAGGTGCTGACGCAGCGCACCCCGGCCGCGGCCGCCTGAGCTGACAGATCCGGCGCCGGGCCTCGGGTAAAACCGGGGTGAAACCGCAGAAAGCCGCGGAAAGCCGTAGAACGGGGCCCATTTGGGCCCCTTTTCCACAGCCTGGGCCGGAATTCTTTTGCTCTATCATTGACTCAGCCTTCCTAACGCACAGCGCACCCATCCAT
>NZ_JBFUGN010000615.1:0-3734 GCF_056402895.1 Rhizobacter sp. P3_B12
GGGTTCGCCTTGCCACGCTTCTGGGCCTATCGCAGCACCTCACCGGGAATGGCCGCATACAGCCAGTAGTCGGTGGGCGTGCCTCGCACCAGCCTCAGATTGCGGACGAGGCCTTCTCGCTTGAAACCACAGTGCTCCAGCACGCGTTGAGATCGAACGTTCGGCAAGACGGTCGTGGCCTGGACTCTGTGCCACCCCTTGGCCTCGAAGGCCCAGAGCGTGGCCGCCCGGCACGAAGCCTTTGCGATGCCTTGGCCCCAATGGTCGGGTGCAACGTCGTACGTGACCTCTGCGGTGCCGAACGCAGACGAGATGGTGTGGAAGCCCACGGTGGCGACGATGACTTCGCTCCCTGGGCGAAGGAGCAAAAAGCGGATCGGTGTGTTGGGCTCGCCACCCAGCGTGCGTTGGATCTCGGCTTTGACGTCGTCCACGGTTTCAGCCGTGGAACTGGTGTGTTGCTTCACCTCGGGCAGGCACGCATAGCGCGCCCAGGATGCTGCATCCTCAAGCCGGGCGGGGCGGACCAAAAAACCTGGAATCAGCGGTGACTGCATGAGCTTGGGTTTCGATTGATCCAGTACCTGCACAGTCGCTCGTTGTAGAACTCTGAAAACGAGATCGAATCCAGCTCGCCGCCCTGGCGCTCGATCACTGCACGAGAGGCCAGGTTGTCCTCGGCCGCAAACAGCAGGAGCCTCGACAGACCCAAGGCTGATGCCTCGTCCAATGCGATGCGGAGTGCAAGGTGCCCGTAGCCCTTGCGGCGATGGCCAGGCGCGACGTCATACCCGATGTGCCCTCCGTGTCCCGCCAGGAATGGGGTGTCGATGTTGTGGCGCAAGCGAGTCACGCCGACCAGGTTCCCGGATGGAGCCATCAACCAGCGGTGCGTGCACGGCACCCATCCCTCTTTGAGATGGATGCCGGCCTCTTCGTCGATGAGGCTTCGAACGTATGAAGGAAAGTGCCCTTTGGCCGCCGCATAAAACTCGGCGTTCTCGGGATCATGAGCCTCGAAATCGGTGAGCATTGCCAGGAATGCGCTCTCGTGGCCGATCGATGGTGCAACTGCGACGGGATTCATTTGCCGGTGAAGTTCGCGACATAGTAGGCCAGCACGTCCAGGTCCTGCACCGGCACCTGGCTCAGCGCCTCGGTCATCGCCCGCGTGTAGCCGGGCCGGTCGCCCGACTTGAAGCCCTGCAGCGTTGCGCGCACGTAGTCCTCCTTCTGGCCGCCGATGCGCGGCACGCCCTGTCCGCCCGCCAGATCGGCGCCATGGCAGAACACGCACTTGTGCTGCTGCGCGAGGGCCTGCCCCTTGCTCATGCGCTCGGCATCGGGCGGTGCACTCGGCGCCGGCGCGGGCACCGGCGGCAGCGTGCCGATGAAGTCGGAGAAGCCTCGCAGGTCGGCATCCTTCATCGGCTTGGCCAACGCAATCATCGCGTCGTTGTTGCGACGGCCCTCGCGGAACAGGAACAGCTGCGTGATCGTGTAGAGCGACGGCTGGCCCGCCAGCACCGGCACGCCCGCCATGTCGCTGCGGCCGTTGGCGCCGTGGCAGGCGGCGCAGACGGTGCGGAAGCGTTCTGCATACTCGGCCGCACCGGCGGCAGCCGCCGAGGCGGCGCTCGCGCGGGCGGAGGGCTTCTTCGCCTGCGCCTGCGCGTGCCCCCACGAGGTCGCCATCAGCAGGATGGCCAAGGTCGCGCTGCGCTGCCAGGCCCWCACGTCACTTGCCCTTGCCGCTGTAGCTGATGCGGTAGATCGCACCGGCATGGTCGTCGCTGACGAGCAGCGAGCCGTCCTTCATCACGAGGAAGTCCACCGGCCGGCCGAGGTAGGTGTTGTTCTCGACGAAGCCCGTCATGAACGGCTCGACCTTGGCGCCGCCCTTGCCGTCCGGCCGCGCCACGTAGACGCCGTTGTACTTCTTCGTGCGGTTCCAAGGCCCATGGATGGCGATGAACATCGCGCCCTGGTACTTCGCCGGGAACATCTTGCCGGTGTAGAACTTCAGGCCGAGCGAGCCGGCGTGCGGGCCGAGCAGCGCGGCGGGCTTCACGAAGTCGTCGCACGACTTGCCCCACCCGAATTCGGGGTCGGGGATGTTGCCCTGGTGGCAATACGGATAGCCGAAGTGCTGCTTGCCGGGCTGCGTGACATGGTTCAGCTCATCGTTCGGGATCTCCTCGCTGAGCCAGTCGCGGCCGTTGTCGGTGAACCAGAGGTCACCGGTCTTCGGATCGAAGTCGAAGCCGACCGTGTTGCGCACGCCCGAGGCGATCGTCTCGATGCCGGAGCCGTCGAGCTTCATGCTGTAGATCTTGGCGTACTCGCCCGGGTCGCAGATGTTGCAGGGCGCGCCGATGTTGTAGTAGAGCTTGTCGTTGTGGACGCGCAGGAACTTCCAGCTGTGGTCGCTGCCGCCCGGCAGCTTGTCGTTCAGCACCGCGCTCGGCTCGCCGAGGTTGTCGAGCTTGTCCTCGACGTTGTCGTAGCGGACGATCTTCTTGTGGGTGGCGAAGTACAGCGAGCCCTTGTAGAACTCGATGCCGGTCGCCTGCTCGGTCTTGTCGATGATGACCTTCGGCTCGCGCTTGCCGTCGACCGCCTTCTCGGGCAGCACGTAGACCTTGTTGGCGACGAACAGCGTGCTGACGAAGATGTTGCCCTTGGCACCCTGGCGCAACTCGCGCGCATCGAGCACGCCCGAGGCCCAGGTCTCGACCTTGAAGCCGGGCGGCAGCTTGAACTTGCGGGTCGGCAGCTGGTCGGCCCCGGTGGGGATCGGAAACGCCGGCACCGGCGCCATCTTCATGGCCGTGTCGGTCTTGGGCCGGCCCTTGGCCCAGCCGGGTTCGGCCTCCTGGGCAGAAACCGCGACAGCCGCGCAAAGGAACGGCAGCGCGGCGACGAACGAACGCAAACGGATCTGATGCATGTCTCACTCCTGATGTGGTTGTGTGAGAAGCCATCGGCCCGCGTGGTGACGAGCCTGTGGCCTCTGCGGCTATCAGTGTCGCGAGGGGGCATCTTGAGTCATGACCGTGGCGCTGTCCACCCGCGCCCGGTCGCTCACCGGGCCTTCGGTGGCAAGCCCATCTTGGCCAGCGTCAGCGTCTCGTCGGCGCGACCCCAGCCGCCGTCGGCGACCTCTTCGACAAGCACCATCGAGAAGGGCCGGGCCTTCTCGCCGAAGTACTCGACGAACATGGCCGTGGTGCGGTGGATGATCTCTTCCTTGCGGGCGTGGTCGACGGTGCCCTCGGGGAATTTGAAGTTGGCGAATGGCATGGGGTTCTCCTGAGGAGTTCAGTGAAGGTGAAGGCATTCTTGTTGTTATCGAATGACGGATAAATGCCGCACGGATGCCATGTGAATTTCGCCATCGATAACAATTGAGGCATGGATCGCCTCGACACCCTGCTGCTGTTCACCCGCATCGTGGAGACCGGCAGCTTCAGCCGCGCCGCGGAGATGCTGGACATCCCGCGGCCCTCCGCCACCAACGCGATCAAGGAGCTGGAGAGCCGCCTGGGCGTGCGGCTGCTCGATCGCACGACGCGCCAGGTTCGCCCCACCCACGACGGATCGGCCTACTACGAACGCTGCGTGCACGTGCTGTCGGAACTGGACGATGCCGACGCTTCGCTCAAGCACGTGGCCGCCAACCCGCGCGGCACGCTGCGCGTGGACCTGCACGGCACCCATGCGATGCTGATCGT
>NZ_JBFUGN010000616.1:0-3729 GCF_056402895.1 Rhizobacter sp. P3_B12
AGGTAGAACTGGCCGACCAGCTCGCCCTGGCGCTCAATGCGGAAGAAGCGCACGCCCTCGTTCCAGACCGGCGCGCTGTCGGAGCGGATGCTGACCTCGAACAGCGTCTCGATGATGCGGAACAGCCCGTCGAGCACCTTGGTCTCGGTGAAGTACGGCTTGACCTCCTGGTCGCTGAACGCGTAGCGGCTTTCCTTCAGCTTCTCGCTGGCGTACGGGAAATCCCAGGCCTGCAGGTCGGGCAGGCCCAGCTCGTCGCGGGCGAAGGCCCGCAGCTCGGCCAGGTCGCGCTCGGCGTAGGGGCGGGCGCGCTGCGCCAGGTCGCGCAGGAAGCCGGTCACCTGCTGCGGCGAATCGGCCATCTTCGGCACCAGCGACACCTCGGCGAAGCTCGCGTAGCCGAGCAGGCGGGCCTCTTCCTGGCGCAGGTCGAGCAGCTCGCGCATCACCGCGCTGTTGTCGAGCGCGGCGGGGCCGGTCTCGCTGGCGCGGGTCACGTAGGCGACGTACAGCTTCTCGCGCAGCGCGCGGTTGCTGCCGTACTGCATCACCGGGAAGTAGCTCGGGAAGTGCAGCGTGATCTTGTGGCCCGGCTTGCCTTCGGCCTCGGCGGTGGCGCGCGACGCGGCGATCACGTCGGCCGGCACGTCGGCCAGCTCGGCCGCGTCGACGTACAGCGCGAAGCTGTCGGTCGCGTCGAGCACGTGCTCGGAGTAGGTCTGCGACAGCGCGGCCAGGCGGTCCTGGATCTGCGCATAGCGCTCGCGGTCGGCGCCCTTCAGCTCGGCACCGGACAGCACGAAATCGCGCATCGCGTTCGACAGCGCCTGGCGGCGCGGCGCGCTGAGCGCGGCGGCGGCCGGGCTGCCGGCGATCAGCTTGTACTTTGCGTACAGGCGTTCATCGGCACCCAGCCGCGTGTGGAATTCGGTGACGGCCGGCAGCTGCTCGTTGTAGGCGGCGCGCAGCTCGGGCGTGTCGGCGACGGCGGTCAGGTGGTGCACCGCGCCCCAGGAGCGGCCCAGGCGTTCGGTGGCGACATCGAGCACCGCCGACATCGCGTCGTAGTCGGCCGGCACCGCGTCGCTGGTGACCTTCTCGAGCGCCTCCTCGGCCTCGGTCAGCAATTGCGCCATCGCCGGCGCGACGTGCGCGGCGCGGATCGCCGAGAAGTCGAGCAGTGCATCGGGAACCAGCAGCGGATTGATCTCGTTCATTGTTCTCTCCCTTTCGAAATGACGCGTGTGAGGCTCAGCCCTGCGCGAACCGCTCCGCGGCCTCCAGCGTGTTGACCAGGAGCATCGCACGGGTCATGGGTCCGACGCCACCCGGCACCGGCGTGATCCAGCCGGCCACCTGAGAGACGCCGTCGAAGTCCACGTCGCCGGCCAGCTTGCCGTCGTCCTTGCGGTTCATGCCCACGTCGATCACCACCGCGCCCGGCTTGACCATGTCGGCGGTGAGCACATTGCGCTTGCCGACCGCCGCGACGACCACATCGGCCTGGCGCGTGTGAAGGCCGATGTCGCGCGTCCCGCTGTGGCAGATGGTGACGGTGGCGTTGGCCTGCAAGAGCAGCAGGGCCATCGGCTTGCCGACGGTGTTGCTGCGCCCGATCACGACCGCGTGCTTGCCGCGCAGGTCGATCCCGGTGGTGGCGATCAGCTTCATGCAGCCGTACGGCGTGCACGGCAGGAAGCCGGGGCGGCCGACCATCAGCGCGCCGGCGCTCTGCACGTGGAAGCCGTCGACGTCCTTCAGCGGCGAGATCGCCTCGATGACCTTCTGCGGGTCGATGTGCTTCGGCAGCGGCATCTGCACCAGGATGCCGTGGATGGCCGCATCGGCGTTCAGCGCGGCGATGCGCGCGAGCAGCTCGGCCTCAGGCAGCTGCGCGTCGTACTTCTCGAGCACCGAGTGCACGCCGCTCGATTCGCAGTCGGCGACCTTGTGCTTCACGTAGACCTGCGAGGCCGGGTCGTCGCCGACCAGGATCACCGCCAGGCCCGGCCGGYGGCCGCGGGCGGTGAGGGCGGCGGCGCGTTGCGCGACCTCGGCGCGGACCCGTTTGGCGAGGGCGTTGCCGTCGATGAGTTGTGCGGTCATGGCTGTCGGGCTCCAGAAACGAAAAAGGCCGCTGGGGTCAGCGGCCTTCGGGATGGGATTGCGTCAGGCCTTGGCTTGGGCGCCCAGGGCGATCTTCAGGAGATCGGCGACGGTGTTGGCGTTCAGCTTCTCCATGATGTTGGCGCGGTGCGCCTCGACCGTCTTGATGCTGATGCCGAGGTCGTCGGCGATCTGCTTGTTGAGCCGGCCGGCGACGATGCGCTCGAGCACCTGCGCCTCGCGGGTCGTCAGGCGCGACAGCAATGCATCGCGGCTGGCGGCTTCCTGGTGGTGCGAGAACGCGCTGCGGGCCTGGTCGAGCATGCGCTCGACGAGGCCGAGCAGCTCTTCTTCCTTGAAGGGTTTCTCGATGAAGTCCATCGCGCCCTTCTTCATCGTCGTGACGGCCATCGGCACGTCGCCGTGGCCGGTGATGAAGACGACCGGCAGCGGCGACTTGCGCTCGAGCAGGCGGTCCTGCAGCTCCAGCCCGCTCATGCCGTCCATGCGGATGTCGGCGATCAGGCAGGCGACCTCGCGCGGATCGAAGCGCGACAGGAACGACTCCGACGAATCGAAGCACTTGACGCGGTAGTCCTTGCCCTCGAGCAACCATTGCAGCGAGTCGCGCACGGCTTCGTCGTCGTCGACCACATAGACCGTGCCCTTTTTCGGAATCAAGCTCATCGATGCAGTCTCATGGCAGCGCCGGCTCCAGGCCGGCAGATTTGGCGGTTTCCACAGGCAGCGTGAAGCTGAAGCGGCACCCGACGGCGAGGTCGCCATTGTAGAGGTTCTGTGCCCGGATACGGCCGCGGTGGCTCTCGATGATCGAGCGGCACAGGGACAACCCGATGCCCAGGCCTTCCGCCTTGGTCGAGAAGAAGGCCTCGTAGAGCCGGCCGATCACTTCCTCCTTCAGCCCCGGGCCGCTGTCGGTGACGCTGAACTCGATCACGCCGCCTTCTTCGGGCGTGTGGCGCGGCACCACGCGCAGCTCGATGGTGCGGCGCGCCTGCGGCAGCCCGGCCGAGTCGATCGCCTCGGCGGCGTTCTTCAGCAGGTTCAGCACCACCTGCTCGATCAGGATCGGGTCGACCATCAGCGTCGGCAGCCGCTGCGCGACGTAGACGTGGATCGTCACGTTGCGCCGGCGCAGCTCGATGTTGGCAAGGTCCACCGCGTCGTCGACGATGGTCTGCGCGAGCGCCGGCTGGCGCTGCGGCTCGCTGCGCTTCACGAAGGCGCGGATGCGCCGGATGATCTGGCCAGCGCGCTCGGCCTGGCGGGCGGTCTTCTCGAGCGCGGCGATCAGGTCGTCCTTCTGGATCGCGTCGCCCTTCACGCGCGAGACCATGCCGTTGCAGTAGTTCGTGATCGCGGTCAGCGGCTGGTTCAGCTCGTGCGCGACCGACGAGGCCATCTCGCCCATCGTCACCAGCCGGCTCGTGACCTGCGCCTTCTCGGCCTGCTGCGCGGCCTGCGTCTCGGCGTTGCGGCGGCCGGTGATGTCGGTCGCGATCAGCATCTGCGCGAGCCGCCCGTCGGTCCACTGCAGGTAGCGCGCGCGCACGTCGAACCACTTCTGCAGCGGCTCGATGAAGACCTCGCGCGCGTCCGAGC
>NZ_JBFUGN010000617.1:0-3722 GCF_056402895.1 Rhizobacter sp. P3_B12
CACGCAGCCGCGGCGCATCGCGGCCTCGAGCGTGGCCAAGCGCATCGCGCAGGAGCTGAACACGCCGCTGGGCGAGCACGTCGGCTTCAAGGTGCGCTTCCAGGACCGGCTGTCGGCCGGCGCGAGCGTCAAGCTGATGACCGACGGCATCCTGCTGGCCGAGACGCAGACCGACCCGCTGCTGAAGGCCTACGACACGCTGATCATCGACGAGGCCCACGAGCGCAGCCTGAACATCGACTTCCTGCTCGGCTACCTGCGGCAGATCCTGCCGCGCCGGCCCGACCTGAAGATCATCGTCACCTCGGCCACCATCGATGCCGACCGCTTTGCGCAGCATTTCGCGTCGCGCCAGGGGCCGGCGCCGGTGATCCAGGTGTCGGGACGGTTGTTTCCGGTGGAGCAGCGCTGGCGGCCGTTCGAGGAATCCCGCGAGTACGGCCTGAACGACGCCATCGGCGATGCGGTCGACGAGCTGTGGCGCGAGGGCGCCGGCGACGTGCTGGTCTTCCTGCCGGGCGAGCGCGAGATCCGCGAGGCGGCCGAGCACCTGCGCAAGCACCACCCGCCGGGCGTCGAGGTGGTGCCGCTGTTCGCGCGCCTGAGCCAGCAGGAGCAGGATGCCGTGTTCGAGCCGCACAGCGCACGCCGCATCGTGCTGGCCACCAACGTCGCCGAGACCTCGCTGACGGTGCCGGGCATCCAGTACGTGATCGATGCCGGCACGGCGCGCGTCAAGCGCTACAGCTACCGCAACAAGGTCGAGCAGCTGCAGATCGAGCCGGTCAGCCAGGCGGCGGCCAACCAGCGCGCCGGGCGCTGCGGGCGCGTCAGCAACGGCATCTGCATCCGGCTCTACGACGAGAAGGACTACACCGAACGGCCGCGCTTCACTGATCCGGAGATCCTGCGTTCGTCGCTGGCTGGCGTGATCCTGCGCATGATGTCGCTCGGGCTCGGGCTGGTGGAGGACTTCCCGTTCCTCGAGCCGCCGCCGCGCCGCGCGATCGCCGACGGCTACCAGCTGCTGCACGAGCTGGGCGCGGTGGACGAACAGAACGAGTTGACGCCGACCGGCCGCGAGCTGTCCAGGCTGCCGCTGGACCCGCGCGTCGGCCGCATGATCCTGGAGGCGCGCAACCGCGAATCGCTGGCCGAGGTGCTGGTGATCGCGTCGTCGCTGAGCGTGCAGGATGCGCGCGACCGGCCGATGGAGCACCAGCAGGCGGCCGATGCGGCGCACAAGAAGTTCGACGATGACCGCTCCGAGTTCCTCGGCACGCTGAAGCTCTGGAAATGGCTCGAAGACGCGCGCGGCGGCAGCAAGGAGCACAAGCTCTCGCACCGCAAGCAGGAGCAGCTGCTGCGCGACAACTTCGTCTCGCCGCGCCGCGTGCGCGAGTGGCGCGACATCCATTCGCAGCTGCACACCGTGGTGGCCGAGCACGGCTGGCGGCTCAACACGCTGCCGGCCACCTACGACCAGCTGCACCTGGCGATGCTGGCAGGGCTGCTGGGCAACATCGGCCAGAAGAGCGACGAGGACGATTGGTACCTCGGCGCGCGTGGCATCAAGTTCTACAAGCACCCGGGTTCGCACCTCGGCAAGAAGCCGGGACGCTGGATCGTCGCGGCCGAGCTGGTCGAGACGACGCGGCTGTTCGGCCGCGGCATCGCCAACATCGAGCCGCAGTGGCTGCCGGGCATCGCCGGCCACCTGATCAAGACGCAGCTGCTGGAGCCGCACTGGGAGAAGAAGGCGGCCGAGGTGGTCGCGCTGGAGCGGGCGACGCTGTATGGCCTGGTGATCTACAGCAACCGGCGTGTCAATTTCGGGCGCGTGGATGCGGTGGCGGCGCGCGAGATCTTCATCCGCGAGGCGCTGGTGAACGGCGAGTGGGAGACGCGGCTGCCGTTTCTTGCGGCCAATCGCAAGCTGATCGCGCAGGTCGAGGAGCTGGAGCACAAGTCGCGCCGGCAGGACGTGCTGGTCGACGACGAGCTGATCCACGCGTTCTACGACCAGCAGCTGCCGGCCGACGTGTGCAGCGGGCACAGCCTCGAGCGCTGGTACCGCGAGGAGAGCCAGCGCCAGCCGAAGCTGCTGTTCCTGACGCGCGAGGAGCTGATGCGGCACGAGGCGGCGGGCATCACGACCGCGTCGTTCCCGAAGACGCTGCGCATGGGCGGCGTCGACTGCATCGCGAGCTACCTGCACGACCCGGGCGACCCGAAGGACGGTGTCACCGTCACCGTGCCGATCTACGCGCTGAACCAGGTGAGCGACGAGCGCTGCGAATGGCTGGTGCCCGGCATGCTGAAGGACAAGGTGCTGGCGCTGGTGAAGACCTTGCACCAGCGCCCGCGCTCGCGGCTGGTGCCGTTGCCGGACTATGCGCAGGGCTTCGTCGACCAGGTGCACGAGGCGCACGGCTTCGGCACCGGCAGCCTGGTGGACGTGTTGCTGAAGGCGGTGCGCGACAAGACGCAGCTCGACGTGAAGCGCGCCGATTTCAAGCTGGAGCAGCTGTCGCCGCATTTGTTCATGAACTTCCGCGTGGTCGACGAGAACGGCCGGCAGCTGGGGCAGGGGCGCAACCTCGCCAGCCTGAAGGCCGAGCTGGGCGGGCAGGCGCGCTCGGCGTTCCAGGCGCTGGCGGTGCTGCGGCCGGCGGTGGCCGCGGCGCCCGCTGCGGCAGCGACGCCGGCGGGCGCGAACACCATCGTCGTCAAGACGGCGCCGGGCCGCGCGAGCGCGCCGGTGGCGGATGCGCCCGAGCCGACCTACACCGACTGGACCTTCGGCGAGTTGCCGGAGCTGATGGAGGTGAAGCGCGGCAGCCAGGTGCTGGTGGGGTTCCCGGCGCTGATCGACCGTGGCAGCCATGTGCAGATCGAGGTGTTCGACGAGCCGGACGTGGCGGCGCACAAGCACCGGGCCGKCCTGCGGCGGCTGGTGGCGCTGCAGATCCGTGACGCGCTGAAGTACCTCGAGAAGAACATCCCCGACCTGCAGAAGATGGCGGTGCTGTACATGCCGCTGGGCACGGCCGAGGAACTGCGCGAGCAGATCATCGACCTGGCGCTCGACCGTGCGTTCCTTGCCGACCCGTTGCCGGCCGATGCGCAGGCCTTCCGGCGGCGCATCGACGAAGGGCGAGGGCGCCTGACGCTGATCGCCAACGAGATCGCCCGCAGCGTGATCGTGGTGCTGACCGAATTCGCCGCGGCACAGCGCAAGCTGAAGGATGCGCGGGCGCCGAAGGAGGTGGCCGACGACGTGCAGGCGCAGCTGGCCCGGCTGGTGCCGAAGCGCTTCGTGGGGGCGACGCCGTGGGCCCAGCTGGCGCACCTGCCGCGCTACCTGAAGGGCGTGGTGATGCGGCTGGACAAGCTGCGTGCCGACCCGGCGCGGGATGCCCAGCGCCTGGCCGAACTGCGCCCGCTGGAGCAGCGCTGGCTGCGGCTGCTGGCCGATCGCAAGGGCGTGCACGACGGGCGGTTGGAGGAGTTCCGCTGGCTGCTGGAGGAGTTGCGGGTCAGCCTGTTTGCGCAGGAATTGCGGACGCCGCAGCCGGTGAGCGTGAAGCGGCTGGAGAAGGCGCTGGGGGCGTTGACGGTGTGATCTGCAGAATTCCTGCACATTCCCCTTGCATGCTCGCTCCCCCATTCACTCCTGCAGGGAGAGCCTCCATGCCATTTTTGTCTCCCCAGTCCTCGCC
>NZ_JBFUGN010000618.1:0-3720 GCF_056402895.1 Rhizobacter sp. P3_B12
GCATGGAACAGCGCGTTGTGATCGAGTTCGATCATCGAAGGGGTGCCGGCGCCATAGACGATGCCGGGGACTTTTTCAGCCAAGCGCAGGCGGCGGCTCGCTCCGGTCCCCTGCAGCTTGCGCTCGAATGCGACGAATTTCATGTTGACTCCAAAAGATTGGAAGACACCCGCGACCAGGTGTCTCGAATGGGGCCTTGCGGCCCCGCGAACTCGGCCGGCGCCGAAGCGCAAGCCGTCGTCTGCGGATCAGAAATTGCTGTTCTGTTCCGCGAACAAGGAGGTCACCGATTCACCGTCGGAGATCCGGCGGATGGTTTCGGCGAACAGGAATGCCACCGACAGCGGACGCACCTTCGAGCAGGTCTTGCCCTCGTCGCTGAGCGGGATGGTGTTGGTGATGACGACTTCGTCGAGCTGCGAGCCCTTGATGCGCTCGATCGCCGGGCCGGAGAACACCGCGTGCGTGCAATACGCATAGACGTTCTTCGCGCCGCGCTCCTTCAGCACCTCGGCCGCCTTCACCAGCGTGCCGGCGGTATCGATCATGTCGTCCATGATCACGCAGTTGCGGCCGTCGATGTCGCCGATCACGTGCATGACCTCGGAGACGTTGGCCTTCGGGCGGCGCTTGTCGATGATGGCCAGGTCGCAGCCGAGCTGCTTGGCCAGCGCCCGCGCGCGCACCACGCCGCCGACGTCCGGCGACACGACCACGAGGTCTTGATAGCGCTTGCTCTGCAGGTCGGACAGCAGCACCGGCGACGCGTAGATGTTGTCGACCGGGATGTTGAAGAAGCCCTGGATCTGGTCGGCGTGCAGGTCCATCGTCAGCAGGCGCTCGACGCCGACGGCCTCGAGCATGTTGGCGACGACCTTGGCGCTGATCGGCACGCGCGTCGAGCGCGGGCGGCGGTCTTGCCGCGCATAGCCGAAGTAGGGGATCACGGCCGTCACGCGGCGGGCCGAGGCGCGCTTCAGTGCATCGACCATGATGCACAGCTCCATCAGGTTCTCGTTCGTCGGCGCGCAGGTCGGCTGGACGACGAAGATGTCGCGTGCGCGGACGTTCTGCTGGATCTCGATGGCGACTTCACCGTCGGAGAAGCGGCCGACCGAAGCCTTGCCGAGTTCGATGCCGAGATGCGATGCAATCTCCTGCGCGAGGGCGGGATTGGCATTGCCGGTGAACAGCACGGTGTTGAAAAGCACGTTTCCTCCGTCGACGCTCTTGCTGTGTGCGTTGCGGGGTGCGTTGATCGGCGCAGCGAGGGGCGCATTCATGGTCCAGCGCACCCACCCTTCCGTTTCAGCCCCGCGTGCGCTGGTCTGAGCACCGGGAAACAAGACACATCAAAGAATTTGGCAGGGGAGGAAGGACTCGAACCCTCGCATGTCGGAATCAAAATCCGATGCCTTGACCAACTTGGCGACTCCCCTACACCGGTTGACCGCGATCATCGGAGCGCGATCCACCTTCAACTTTTTCAGTCTCTGCGTCAGCTTTGCAGGCTCTACCAGCCCTGCAAGGGATGCCGCACCAGACTTCGGCACATCCGACCCACCCAACCCGACGGCAGGTCCGTCGGCATTGTCGCCGTGGGTACGTCGGCTGTACCGCTTTTACTCATGACTCTCGAAAACACCGCACTGCCGGAGCCCGTCATGCGGCTGTTGCCGAAGCGAGCCTCGAGCAGACGGGCGGCTTGCGCCACTTCGGAACACTGGCTCTCGGCAGGTGGCTGCAAATCGTTGCGACCGAACCCGTCAAGAAGGCGTTGTATTCCGCCGTCCTCAAGGAAGCCTGCGACTATAGCAGCATCTGTATTGCGAGCCAACAGCGGGCTGAGAAAGATGCCACGGGTTTCGATGCTCGCGGCCGGTTTCACGACCGCCAGCCACTGTGCGGGCAGGTCGAGGGGGGTCAGTTTCTCGCCGATGCCCTCGACCCAGGCGCTGCCCTTTTCCGAATTCGCCAGGAAGAACGGCACGTCGGCCCCCAGCGTCAGGCCGAGCGCCATCAGCTTCTCGCGCGGCCAGCCGAGCTGCCACAGCCGGTTCAGCGCCAGCAGCGTGCTGGCTGCGTCCGAGCTGCCGCCGCCCATGCCGGCACCCCAGGGCACCTGCTTGTCGATCGAGATGTCGGCGCCGAGCGCGGTGCCCGACGCCGCCTGCAAGGCACGCGCCGCGCGCAGGCACAGGTCGTCGGCCGGCAGCGTGGCGCTCAAATCGTGGCGCGCCAGTCGGCCATCGCGACGCAGTTCGAGGTGCAGCGTGTCGGCCCAGTCGATCAGCACGAAGACCGATTGCAGCAGGTGGTAGCCGTCGGCGCGCCGGCCGATGATGTGCAGGAACAGGTTCAGCTTGGCCGGCGCGGCCACGTCGTACAAGGCGGTCAGGCTCATCGGGCGGGAGCGGTGTCAGGGGCGGTCGATGCGGGCGCGCACGACGACGGCGGGCGCCTGCACGCGTTGGGCGATCACCCAGCCTTCGTCGAAGCGGGCCAGGTTCACGTCCCAGCCCAGTTGCTGGAAGCCGGCGTCGGCCGGCGGCACCGCCGGGCGGCTCGGCGCGCCGGCCCAGGCGCGGCCGCGCAGCCAGTCGAACAGCGCGACGATCGGCAGGCTCTCGCCGAGCATGTCCTGCGTCAGCGAATCGAGGTCGGGGTAGGCGCGCTGCTCGCCGCCGGTGGTCAGCAGCGCCTGGCGCCCGGACCAGCGGGCCTGCGCGATCGTCGTGCCGAGCGGCGTCGACAGGTCGAGCCGGCCGTCCTGCGGCGTGCCCTGCAGCTCGAAGCTGGCGCTGACCGAGCGCGCCGCGGCCGACGGCGTCGCATCGACCTTCACCGACATCCGCCCCGACAAGCTCTCGGACGACGCGGGCGGCGTGACCGGCTGCAGCGTCGCGCAGCCAGCCAGCACCGCGCCGGCCAGCAGCGCTGCCAGGGCACGCAGCGTCACAGGTCGACCCGCAAGCGCGCGAGCGTCTCTTTCAGCACGTCGTTCGCGTTGTCGCGCGTGCGCGCATCGCGCAGCACCTTGCGGGCCTCGTCGCGCTGGCCGCTGATCCACAGCACCTCGCCCAGGTGGGCGGCGATCTCGACATCCGGCCGCGAGCGGTAGGCCTGCTGCAGCAGGCGCAGCGCTTCGCTGCGGTTGCCCAGCCGGTACTCGACCCAGCCCAGGCTGTCGGTGATGAAGGGTTCGCCCGGCGCCAGGTCGAGCGCCTTGCGGATCAGGTCGCGCGCCTCGGGCAGGCGCTGGTTGCGCTCGGCCAGCGAATAGCCCAGCGCGTTGTACGCATGGTGGTGATCGGGCTTCAGCTCGATGACGCGGCGCAGCAGGCGCTCCATCTCGTCCATGCGGTTCAGCTTCTCGGCCATCATCGACTGCTCGTACAGCAGGTCGGGATCGTTCGGGAAGCGCTGGTTCGCCTTGGCCAGCACGGTGTTCGCCTCGTTCCATTGCTTCACGTCGCGCAGGATCTGCGCCTCGGCGAGCAACTTGGAGCGCGCATCCTCGGTCGTCTTCTCGGGGGCGCGGCGGATCAGCTCCCGCGCGTCCTTGACCTTGCCCTGGCGCGCCAGCAGCGACGCGCGCCGGGTCTGCACCTCGAGCGCACGCTGCGGGCTGTCGACCTTCTTCAGCCAGGCTTCGGCGCCGGCATAGTCGCGCTGCTGCTCGGCCGCCTGCGACAGCAGCAGGTAGGCCTGCACCAGCCC
>NZ_JBFUGN010000619.1:0-3711 GCF_056402895.1 Rhizobacter sp. P3_B12
GCCATGCGCCGTGCACGCTGACGCTGATGGGCCTGGGCGCGTTCCCGGCGTCGAGCCCGCAGTTCCTCGGCATGCTGGGGATGCACGGCACGCTGGAGGCCAACCTCGCGATGCACGAGGCCGACCTGGTGGTGTGCGTCGGCGCGCGCTTCGACGATCGGGTCACCGGGCGGCTCGACGGCTTCTGCCCCGAGGCGCGCTTCATCCACGTCGACATCGACCCGACCTCGATCAACAAGGTGGTGAAGACGCAGGTGCCGCTCGTGGGCGATTGCGGGTGGCTGCTGCAGTCGCTGCTGGAGAGCCTCGGCCCGCAGCCGCTCGATCCGCAGCGGCTCGACGCGTGGTGGGCGCGCATCGACACCTGGCGCGCGCAACGCTCGCTGGCCTTCGACGACACGCCGCACCAGGTTGCGCCGCAGGCGCTGCTGGCGCGGCTGCAGTCAGCGCTCGGCGGCCGCGACGCGATCGTCTCGACCGATGTCGGCCAGCACCAGATGTGGGCCGCGCAGCACCTGCGCTTCGACAATCCGCGGCGCTGGCTCACGTCGGGCGGCGCCGGCACGATGGGCTACGGGCTGCCGGCGGCGATCGGGGCGCAGGTCGCGCACCCGGGCCGGCTGGTGGTGTGCGTCAGCGGCGACGCATCGATCCTGATGAACATCCAGGAGATGGCGACGGCGGTGCAGGCGGGCGCGCCGGTCAAGGTGGTGCTGCTGAACAACGGCCACATGGGCATGGTGCGGCAGTGGCAGCAGCTGGTGCATGGCGGGCGCACCAGCCAGAGCGTGCTCGACGTGCAGCCGGATTTCGTCGCGCTCGCGAAGGCCTTCGGCTGGGGCGCCCGCCGCGTCGATCAGCGCGGCGAACTCGACGCTGCGCTCGCCGAGTGCCTCGCGAGCCCGGGCCCGTTCTTCCTCGACGCGGTCGTGGCGCCCGAGGCGAACTGCTGGCCGATGATCCCGGCCGGCTGCGCGCACGATGAGGTGATGCTGGATCCCTTGGCGTCTACCAGGCCGGCTGCGGACACTTCGCAGCCACGACCGACGGCTTGACCTGGCTCAGGAAGTACGAGCCCGGGTCCAGCGCCTTCGCGCGGCAGGCGGCCGCCGCCTGGCGCTTGGCGTCGCGCTCGAGCAGTGCCTGCAATGCATACGGCCAACCCCAGTACGGCGTCACGCCTTGGAAGTCGCGGGCGAGCTGCAGCGCCTCGACGCGGTAGGCGTCCTGGCCGGTCTCGCGGAACAGCAGGAAGCCGGCCAGTGCCGCCTGGTAGGCCATCGGCAGCGGCTGGTCCGGCTGCTCCCCGGTGGAGATGACCGAGATCTCGTGGCGTGCCGCGCGCAGGTGGCGGAGCGCGAGCTCGTGCTTGCCCTGCGATGACAAGCGGATCGCGTTCGCCAGCAGGCCGCTGAAGTCGCCGGTGGCCAGTGGCACGTCGGCGAGGACGGCGAGATCGGGGTGGTCGGCCCGCCCGGCGTGCACCGCCGCCCAGGTGAACCAGGGCAGGAACGGCCGGGCCTCGTAGCCGTGCCGCTGCAGGCTCTTGCGGACCGTGTCCAGATCGGCAGCGGTGGCCTGGCCCTTCATGGCCAGTTGCATCAGGCGCACCGACGCCTCCCATCGACGGGCCGGGTCGTAAGCCCGCAGCCCGTCCGTCAGCGTCGCGAGGTCGGTGTCGCTCGGCAGGCGGTCGACGGTGGCATGCAGGTACAGGAACCACGGCACGGCGTCCATGTCGTCGACCTGCGCCTTGTTCGCGCCGAGCGAGCTGCTCCAGGCCTTCGCCGCTGCGAGGTCGCGCTTCGCGATGCGCTGGCCGACGACCGCCGCCACCCACAGCTCGCTCGTGTCGGAGGCCGTGAGCCGCGGCGTGACCACGGCCCAGGCGGCCTCCGGCTGGCCGGTCATGAACAGCAGCCCGGCGACATCGCGGCGTGCGTAGTCGCTCGGGTAACGCCCCAACCGCAGCTGGGCGGCCGCCAGCGCGCCGCGGATGTCGCCGGCCATCATCGGCAGGCGCACGCGGGCATGCAGATCGGAACCGCTGCCGGTGCCGATCTCTCGCACGCGTCCGTAGTAGCGCTTCGCGTCGGCGAGTTCGCCGCTCAGGAAGTAGGCATGCGCCGGCGCCGCCCAGAGGTGGGACAGGCCGACCTGGTTGTCGACCTGGGACGTGGCCGGGTACTCGTCGATCACCCGGCGCGCCTGCGTGCCGGACTGGCCGTCTTTCAGGGCGCGCATCGCGAGCTTGACCCGGTCCACCATGTTGTGCGGGTCGTGGGCGATGCGCTCGCGCAATTGCGCATCGGTCAGTGCTTCTGCGAAGGCCCGCGCTTCTGGACGGAACAGCCGCGCGTCGGCGAGCGGGATCGACGCGGCAGGCGCGGGCGGCATGGCGGCCAGGTGCTCCGCCATGGCCAGCTGGTGCCCTTCGGCCAACGCCGCACGCGCCGATCCGGGTGCCAGGACATAGGCCGGCGTGCCCGGTTTGCGTCGGCTCACTGAAGAGGCGCCGCCTGCGAAGCGATCGAAGCCCAGCACCGCGATCAGGCGTCTCTCATCGTCGACGAGCTGGTCGACCGTGGGGTCGGCCAGCATGGCGCGGTTGATGGGTGCGGCATGGTTGGAGATGCCGAAACGCCCGAGCACGGTCTCGTGGCGCTGCAGCTCCGCGGTGGCCTGCACGAACGCCGACATGCGCGTGCGCACCTGTTTCAGCACCTCGTCGTAGCTGCCCTGCAGCCCGTTCAGGCCGTCGACGCTGAAGCGGCGCTGGACGATGAAGGGGTGCCGGGCGAGATCGGCCGGCAGGGCGGCCAGTGCCTGCGCGAGCCGCTCCTTCTGGCCCTGCGTTTCGCCGAAGTAGACGATGTCCTTGTAGTAGGCCGCCAGGCGCCACTCCTGGTACAGCATCGGCGCGAGCGCGCCGGCGCGGCCGGTGGCGGGCGGCGCCGCAGCGGCCTCGTCGCGGCAGCGCGGCGACGGCATCATGCCGGTGATCGTGCGCTCGATGGCGCACAGGTCGATGCGGTGGAACTCGTCGCCCTGGTTGCCGCGCTCCAGGAAGAGGCTGCGCGCGAACGCCGGCATCGAGCGACCGCCCTGGTCCAGGTACTGCTGTGCCGCGCTGCGCGGTGATCGCACAGGCAGGTTCGCGCTGTGCCCCTCGGCCTCCAGCAGCCTGTGCACGGGGCCCGCCACCGGGTCGGCCAGCGCGGCCGGATCGGGACGGGCGAGCGGCGCATCGTCGAGGTGGAGTTGTGCCCACGCGAGTTCGGCAATCGCCCGGCTCACGGGATCCGCATCCCGGCCCTCCGCCTCGACGAACGCCGTGGCCAGCCAGGCGATCCGGGAAGGAGACCCGGCGCTTGGCGGCATCCACGGGTCGTAGGGTTCCAGTTCCGGCAGCAGGGTGCCGACGGCGAGCGCGCTGCAGGCGAGCGTTGCCGGCGAGGCCGGCGCGTCCAGCTGCCATGCCTTGGCATCGCAGCCACCGGCCGGCGGCTGCACGGCGGGGGGCGTGCCGGCGAGCTTGAGTTCCGACCTCAGCTGCGGCCATTGCGATGCGAAGGCCGCCAGTGCGGCGCGCGGCTCGCCGGGCAACGCGAAGCTGCGGTGAGTCGTGGTGCGGGCGCCGTCCGGTGCGCGCAGCACCAGCGTCATGAAGGCGGTGTCGGCGCCGTCGTGGCCGACGTGCAGGGCCAGCAG
>NZ_JBFUGN010000620.1:0-3710 GCF_056402895.1 Rhizobacter sp. P3_B12
TGTTCTTCTTCACGACCGCGTTCTTGCGGCCCAGCATCTTCGTCACGTCGATGCTGAGGTCCTTCAGGCCGATGCCGTGGTCGGCAAAGGCATGGCCGGCATGCTCGAAGTGCTCGCTCGACTGCAGCAGCGCCTTCGACGGGATGCAGCCGATGTTGGTGCAGGTGCCGCCCGGGGCCGGGCCGCCCTTCTCGTTCTTCCACTCGTCGATGCAGGCGGTGTTGAAGCCCAGCTGCGCCGCACGGATCGCGGCGATGTAGCCGCCGGGGCCGCCGCCGATGACGACCACGTCAAATGATTTGCTCATCGTCGGTTCCGGTTAGATGTCGAACAGCAGGCGGGCCGGATCTTCCAGCGCATCCTTCATCGCGACCAGGCCCAGCACGGCTTCCCGGCCGTCGATGATGCGGTGGTYGTACGACATCGCGAGGTAGTTCATCGGGCGGATCACGATCTGGCCGTTCTCGACCACCGCGCGGTCCTTCGTGGCGTGCACGCCGAGGATGGCCGACTGCGGCGGGTTGATGATCGGCGTCGACAGCATCGAGCCGAAGGTGCCGCCGTTGCTGATGGAGAACGTGCCGCCGGTCAGCTCGTCGAGCGACAGCTTGCCGTCCTTGGCCTTCTGGCCGAAGCCGGCGATGGTCTTCTCGATGTCGGCAAAGCTCAGCTGGTCGGCATTGCGGATGATCGGCACCACCAGGCCGCGCGGCGAACCGACCGCGATGCCGATGTCGAAGTAGCCGTGGTAGACGATGTCGTTGCCGTCGACGCTGGCGTTGATCACCGGGTACTTCTTCAGCGCGGCGACCGCGGCCTTCACGAAGAAGCTCATGAAGCCCAGCTTCACGCCGTGCTCCTTCTCGAACTTCTCCTGGAACTTCTTGCGCATCTCCATCACCGGAGCCATGTTCACTTCGTTGAACGTGGTCAGGATGGCGTTGGTGGCCTGCGACTGCAGCAGGCGCTCGGCAACGCGCGCGCGCAGGCGGCTCATCGGCACGCGCTGCTCGGGGCGCTCGCCCAGGGACGCCAGGTTCTGCGCGGTCGGCGCGGCAACGGCCGGCAGCGGCTTGGCCACCGACGCGGCGACGGGTGCAGCCACCGGCGCGGCGACGGCAGGCTTCGCACCGCCGGCGATGGCGCCCAGCACGTCGCCCTTGGTCACGCGGCCGTCCTTGCCGGTGCCGGTGACGGCGCTGGTCGACAGGTTGTTGTCGGCCAGCAGCTTGGCGGCCGCGGGCATCGCGACATCGCTCTTGCTGGTGCCGCTCGGTGCAGCGGCAGCCGCTGCCGCAGGCGCGGTCGGCGCGGGCACGGCCTTGATTTCCAGCGGGCTGATCTGCGCGGCCGCCTCTGTGTCGATCCGGGCGATCACTTCATCGCTGGTGCAGCTCTCGCCGTCGTTCTTGACGATCTGCGCGATCACGCCGGCAGCCGGTGCCGGCACTTCCAGCACGACCTTGTCGGTCTCGATCTCGATCAGGATCTCGTCGATCGCCACGGCCTCGCCGGGCTTCTTCTTCCATTGCAGCAGCGTGGCTTCGGCCACCGATTCGGACAGCTGCGGAACTTTGACTTCTACGATTGCCATGAGGTTCTTTCTGGGTGTTCAGCACGGTCGCAGCCAGACCGGCCATCGGCCGGCGGCTGCGCCACGACTTGCTTATTTGGTGAGGATGAAGCCCTTGAGCTTGGCGAAGGCCTGGTCGAGCAGCGCCTTCTGCTGCTCCTGGTGCAGGTGCGCATAACCCACTGCCGGCGAGGCCGATGCGGGGCGACCCGCATAGCCCAGCCGCTGGCCGTCGACCATGTTCTCGTGGATGTAGTGCTGCACGAAGAACCAGGCGCCCTGGTTCTGCGGCTCGTCCTGGCACCAGACGATCTCGGTCGCGTTCGGGTACTTCTTCACCTCGGCCGCGAAGGCCTTGTGCGGGAACGGATAGAGCTGCTCGACGCGGATGATCGCCACGTCGGTGGCCTTCTTCTCGGCACGGGCCTTCACCAGGTCGTAGTAGACCTTGCCGGAGCAGGCGACGATGCGCTTGACCTTGTCGGTCGCGATCTCGTCGTTCGCCTCGGGGATCACCGTCTTGAACTCGCCCTTCGTGAACTCGACGAGCGGCGACGTGGCGTCCTTGTTCCGCAGCAGCGACTTCGGCGTCATGATGATCAGCGGCTTGCGGAACATGCRCACCATCTGGCGGCGCAGCACATGGAAGATCTGGCTGGCCGAGGTCGGCTGCACGATCTGCATGTTGTTGTCCGCGGCCAGCTGCATGAAGCGCTCCAGGCGCGCCGAGGAGTGCTCCGGGCCCTGGCCTTCATAGCCGTGCGGCAGCATCAGCGTCAGGCCGTTCGCACGGCCCCACTTCACTTCGCCGGAGGCGATGAACTGGTCGATCACCACCTGCGCGCCGTTGACGAAGTCGCCGAACTGCGCTTCCCAGATGGTCAGCGTGTTCGGGTCGGCGCTCGCGTAGCCGTACTCGAAGCCGAGCACCGCTTCCTCGGAGAGCAGCGAGTCGATCACGACGAACGGGGCCTGGTTGTCGGCCACGTGCTGCAGCGGCGTCCAGGTGCCTTCGTCCCACTTCTCGCGGTTCTGGTCGTGCAGCACCGCGTGGCGGTGCGTGAACGTGCCGCGGCCGCTGTCCTCGCCGGACAGGCGGATCGGGTAGCCGCTCGCGACCAGCGACGCGAAGGCGAGGTGCTCGCCCATGCCCCAGTCCATGTTGATGTCGCCGCGGCCCATCGCGGCGCGGTCGGCGAGCACCTTCTCGACCAGCGGGTGCGGCTTGAAGTTCGGCGGCACCGTCGTGATGCGCTCGGCCAGGCGCTTGACCTCGGCCAGCGGCAGCGCGGTGTCGGCCGAATCGGTCCACTTCTTGTTCAGGTACGGCGACCAGTCGACCGCGTACTTGCTCTTGTAGTTGGTCAGCACCGGGTCGATGGTGTGCTTGCCGGCATCCATCGCGGCGCGGAACTCCTTGACCATCGCGTCCGGGCCGTCGGCCGGCAGCACGCCCTGCGCCACCAGCTTGTCGCCGTACAGCTTGCGGGTGCCCGGGTGCTGGGCGATCTTCTTGTACATCAGCGGCTGCGTGAGCGCCGGCGTGTCCTGCTCGTTGTGGCCGAGCTTGCGGAAGCAGACGATGTCGACCACCACGTCCTTGTTGAACTCCTGGCGGTAGTCGAGCGCGAGCTGCGTGCACAGCACGACCGCCTCGGGGTCGTCGCCGTTCACGTGCAGCACCGGGGCCTCGATCATCTTGACCACGTCGGTGCAGTACAGCGTCGAGCGGGTGTCGCGCGGATCGCTGGTGGTGAAGCCGATCTGGTTGTTGATGACGATGTGGACGGTGCCGCCGGTGTAGTAGCCGCGCGTCTGCGCGAGCGCCAGCGTCTCCATCACGACGCCCTGGCCGGCGAAGGCCGCGTCGCCGTGCACCAGCACCGGCAGCACGGTGTCGCCTTCCTTGTCGCCGCGGCGGTCCAGGCGGGCCTTGACCGAGCCTTCGACGACCGGGTTGACGATCTCCAGGTGCGACGGGTTGAACGACAGGCTCAGGTGGACCGGGCCGCCGTCGGTGGTGACGTCGCTCGAGAAGCCCTGGTGGTACTTCACGTCGCCCGAGGGCAGGTTCTCGGGCGCGGTGTGGTCGAACTCGGCGAACAGGTCCTTGGGCATCTTGCCCAGCGTGTTGACC